>JAKLEJ010000235.1 GCA_022711695.1 Verrucomicrobiota bacterium
GCGCGGATGCTTTCGACATGGAGCCACCGAGAACACCGAGGGCACAGAGGGAGACCGGCTGAAGGCAGCACAGGAACCACACCAGAGATGACTGGCGAGTGGGGACTGGCTGGGAGCGGCTCCGCGGGAGCGTCGCCCTACCGCGGGCGGCGGGTTTTACAGAAGGGGGAGAAGGGAACGAAGAGGAAGCCACGGATGGACGCGGATGAGCGCGGATGAAGGAGAGGCTTGCGCGCGAAGCGAGACAGACGGCCGCAGTGAGACAGCCTGCGGCGTCTCACGGGGCAGGGGGTGCGATAGGGGGCAGGCCGCCTGAAGGCTGGACGCGGGCGTGGCAGCGCGGGCGCGGAAAGATCGAGGATGGCTTGACAGGAGGCTTTGCGCATTGCAGCTTTCGTAAGCGCTGCGGGCTTTGGAAAAGACTCCGCAGGCGCGTTTTGAAGGGTTCAATGGCGCGCGCCATTGAAGGCAACAAGGTGGTCGGGCCGCCATCTGAAGCATGGAGTTGCTTTAAGGCAATGAAACTGCAGAGACGGTGGCCATTCGCGGCGGGCGCTTCTCGGGAAGGCGGGGTTCTCTTTTTCATAGGGTCCGGCTGGAGCCGGCAGGTTCATTGTCGCACGAGGCGATTCCAGGCGCGTCCGCTGCCCGGCGGGGCGAGGGACGCGGCCCATGAGCCCAATCGGCGTGACAAGAAACCTCGAGGCCCCGGAAACAGTTAAATCGCAAAGCACAGAGCGGGCGGGCGCGCCCGCGACTGGCGAACTCCCAGGCAACCCGGCCGCAGCGTCGGAGGCGAGAAGCGGTTACCCGCGGATTCTGGCCCCGGTCGATTTAAGCCCCGGCTGCTCGGCGCGAGTGGGCTTCGCCGCGTCCCTGGCACAAGGAGTCGGGGGGCGTGTCACCGTGCTGCACGCAATCGAGGACAACCCGTTCCGGATCGGCAGAGGCGAGGTGTCGGCAGCCCTGGAGGAGGACGAAGGAGCGCGGCAGGCCGAAGCGCGGCTGCGCCGGTTCATGGAGCATCGGCTGTGGCCCGCAGTGCGGGGGGAGGCGCTGGTGCGCCGAGGGGACGCGGTTGGAGCGATCGTGGAAGCGGCGCGGGAGATCGAAGCGGACCTGGTGGTGGTGGGGCGAAGACGGCGGCGGGGATGGGATCGGCTTCTGAGCCGGAGCCGGCTGCGGCAGATCGTGCGGCAAGCGGCCTGCCCGGTGCTGACGATTCCCGACTCTTTCGCGGTGATGCACGGATGCGACCTGGCCGGGGGCGCTGCCGCAGTGGGGCGGCGAGTGCTGGCGCCGGTGGACGGGAGCGAGGATTCGGAGGCAGTGCTGCGGTGGGGGGCCGCCCTGGCGAAGGCGGCGCGCGGGACGCTGGTGGTCTTCCATGTGGCTGGGCTGAGCCGCGAGGGGCAGGGGAGTCAGGGGGGAGGCGGCGAGGAGTTTCAGGCGCAGACGGCCGAGGCGCTGGAGCAGCGGGTCTGGGCGTGGGCAAAAGGGATCGCGCCGTGGGCTGTGAGATTGGAGGCGCTCCGGGAGAGGGGGATAGCGGCGGCAGAGGTGCTGGCAGCGATGGCGGTGCGGGAACGCTGCGATGCGATCGTGGTGAGCAGTCACGCCGTGGGTTGCTGGCGGCGGATGCTGGGGGGGTGCTTGGCGGAGCAGTTGGCGGTGGCGGGGTCGAGCGCTGTGCTGTGCCTGCCGGCAAGGGGCGTGAAAGTGGCGGAGAACAGGGCCAGAGGATCCTGGCGAGGGGGCGAAATCGGGGAACGAGGGGAGACTCCGGGGGAACCAGGGCGGGCCCAATGCACCGCGTCAGCGCATTGAAGGGAGGCTGCGATTGAAACTGTGGTCCTCAATCCTGAGACGGTGGCGCCGAGACGGGAGCTCGACAGGCGCCGCAAGCGGAGAGCGGATGGCGTTTGGCAGCTTCCGGTTTCCGCGCGAATTGCGGGAAGGGCGCATGTCGTTCCGAGTTTTAAGGTGGTTGCATCGGCGAGGGGTGTCGCGGGAGCGGCTGCGGAATTCGTGGCTGCACCGGGCGCTCGGGGAGCGTTTGTTCAGCAAGGACCTGTGGGCGTGGCGGCGGAAGACGGTGGCGCGAGGGTGGTTGATCGGGTCGCTGGTGGCGGCCACACCGCTGCTGGGGGCGCAACTGGCGCTGGGCGTGCCGCTGGCGCTGTGGGGCCGGGGCAATGTGCTGGTGGTGATCGGGCTGATCTTCATGACCAACCCCCTGACTGCGGGGGTCTTCTACCCGTTCGCTTTCCTGGTCGGATGCTGGGCGCTAGGGCGGCCGGCGGGAGACTTTCACTGGGCGCAGGGGCCGTGGTGGCACGCGGGGGGGCCGCTGGTTGTGGGGTGTGCCGTGGTGGGCGCGGCGGTCGGATTGGGCGGGTTTGCGCTCATCCGCCTGCTGTGGCGCGATCGGAAGCCTGGAACGGAGCGCACTCGAATGGCCGGGGTGGCTGAAGGTTGAAACGCATGACAGATCGCGAGCAGGACAAACGGGAGGCGATGCCCGAGGAAGAGGAGGGGGGTGGTCCGGTCAAAACGTTCCTGGAGCACCTGGAGGACCTGCGATGGGTGCTGATCAAAAGCGTGGCGGCGTTGGGCGTGGGGGTGGTGGTGTGCCTGCTGGCAGGGGACCAGGTGGTGAAGCTGCTCCTGCGGCCGCTGAAGCAGGCCCGGACAAGCTACACGAAGAAGGAGCAAGTGGTGAGCGTGTCGTTTCTGACGGGCAAGGTGGGGAGGTTCCGGTTGAGCGAGGAGCAGAAGGGGGCCGCGCCCTATGGCAGCAACCGCGTGGCGGCCTTGAGATTGGAGCCGACGCCAAGCGGAACGGATCCGAACCTTTGGCTTCTGCGGCTGCGACCGGCGGAGGATGGGGCGGCGTCGGCCATGGCGACAGGGTTGGATGTGCCGATTGCGACACTGAGTCCGGCGAGCGGGTTTGTGGTGGCGTTTCGGATGGCATTGTGGGCGGGGTTGGTGCTGGCGATGCCGGTCATCTTCTACCAGGTGCTGGCGTTCGTCGTGCCCGCGCTGCGGCGGGTGGAAAAGCAATGCGTGCGAGCGGGGCTGATCTACGGGCTGGGCCTGTTTTTCCTCGGGGTGGCGTTCTGCTATTTCATTTTAATGCCCGTGGCGCTGGGAGCGGCGGTGCAGTTCAGCGAGTGGCTGGGGTTCTCGGCGCCGATGTGGCAGGCGGAGGATTATGTGCGGTTCGTGTCGAAGTTCCTGCTGGGCATGGGGCTGGGTTTCCAGGTGCCGGTCGTGGTGCTGGTGCTGGTGAAGTTGGGGTTGGTGGACCACGCCAAGCTGTCAGCCATGCGGCGCTACGTCATCGTGGTGAGCTTCGTCGTCGGGGCGATGCTGACGCCTCCCGATGTGATCACGCAGGTGATGATGGCGGTCCCGCTGCAGATTCTGTATGAGGCCAGCGTGGGGATCGCGTGGTATTGGGAGCGGCGCGAGAAGAAGCGGGCGCTGTCGAGCCAGCCGAGTGACGCCTACGTATGAGAGCGCAGAGACTGCTGTGCCTGGTCGCCGTCGTGGCTGCGGCGCACGTGGCCGCGCTGAGCCTCGTTCTGGGGGTGCGACACCCGGGGTATCTGCTGGCCGCGACGTTGAGCGCGACGGCGATCTGGGGCGCGGTGTTCCGGCTGGGAGACCGGAGGCGACGGCGTCTCTGCCTCGTGGGCGTGGTGGCTGGACTGGCAGTGCAGCAGTTGGCGTATCAGATGTTGCGAGAGGACCTGCCGGGGTTTTGGTGGCCGCTGGCGCAATTTGCGGCGGTTCACCTGGTGGCGGCCTGCGGGATCGGGAGGGGGGCGTCGTGAGGCCGGCATGAGGCGCCAGATGGACGCGGAGAGATAGGCGACCCCAGTGAGACGGCCTGCGGCGTCTCGCGGGGGAGGGGGTGCGATACAGGGCAGGCCGCCTGAATAGGGCGGAACTGTGACAGGGGGCACTGAGCCACGGATGGACGCGGAGGAGCGCGGATGTTCTTCCCCGCTGAGCCACGGCACCCGCGAAGAGCGCCGGGGGGCGCAGTGGATGCCTCCCGGGCGCTATTTGGGGGTGAGGTTTTCGAGTTGGAAGGGCTCGAATAAGCCGTAGCGTACGGTGGAGTAGTCGCGGCCGGGAGGCGGGCCGTCCTTGGGCCCCTGCTGGAACATGCCCGGCCAGGCGCTGCCCAGGGCGTGGTTGCCATGGTGCGGCCCGAGGGTGTTCTTGAGCGTGCCAATGACGGTCACCTCGACGGTGTTCACGGCGCGGCGCATGTGGCGGGTGACGTCGCACTGGAATGGGGGCGCGGCGATGTGGCCGGCGACCTGGCCGTTGACGCGGACCTCGGCGACGCTGCCATGCCACTTGGGCAACGACACCCGGTAGCGGCCTCGAGGCTGATCGAGGCGGTAGGCAAAGCGATAGGAAACGGCGCCTGCGTAAAAGGGGAAGCCCTGGTCGTTCCAGCCCGCCTTGGCCGCGGGGTCGGCGCCCTCGCCGGCGCCGAGGCGCAAGGTGCGGTCGGGCACGATCACGAAGCCTTTATCCACGGGTTTGAGGGCGAACGCGCCGATGACGTAAGCCGGCTCCAGCTCGTGGAACATGGTGAAGGGAGAGGCTTTGATGGTGACGACGTTCTGGCCGAGGCGGGCGGCGCCGCGGAGGTTGAGGCGTCCGAAGGCCTTGTCGAGCCACCAGGCGTTTTCCTGGGGGGCGAGTGGCTGGCCGTTGCAGGCGATGGTGTAGAGGTCGGGGCGCTCGATGACGATTTCGAGGCGGCTGGGGATGCGGTCTTCGATGACAAAGCGGTAGCTGGCCTCGAAACCGCTGCCTTCGGGGAATTTCTTCGAGATCAACTCCTCCTTGAACTGAACGGCGCTGTCCCAGGGATTGCGTTCGAGGCCGTTGCGCTGCCAGACGAACTGGTTGGCCTGGTAGAAGTAGAGGTTGGAGCGGGCCTGTCCGCCGGCGGCGACATCCACGTAATCGAGGGTGAGGACGTTGGGCTGGCGTCGGACGATTTCGATGGGGCCGACGGGCGTGAGCGCGGCGACGGATTCCACAGGGGCAGGGGCGGGGGGCAACGGCCGCTTGGAAAGGAAGAGGAGCAGGCTGCCCGAGGGGGGCAGGGTGAAGGCGGCTTTGACGCCGGCGGCCGAGGCGGCGAAGGGATAGCGCTCGGGCAGGCCGGTTTCGAGGTTCCATTTCTCGACGCCGCGCAGGTTGGACTCGAACACGCCGGCTGCCGGACAGCGGATGCTGGTGTTGACGAGGAAGAGAATCTGGCCGTCGTCGATGTGGCGGCGATGGTGGAAGAGAATGCCCTCGTCGTTGGGGGCGCGGTCTATGGCGAAGCCCTCGGAGCGGCTGAGGGCACGGAGGTCGTCGGCGAGGGTCTTGAACAAGGCGCCGCTGGCGATGGCGGGCCGGGCCTGGTCGAGCGCGTTGGAGCCGGCCGGGGACAGCGGGGCGCCATCCACATGGGTTTGCCAGGGGAAGAACGCGCGGCAGCCCGCGGCGTCCAGGAGGTTGGTGACGCGGGAATCGCGATTTTCCATGAAGGGCGGATAGACGACGGTATGGTAGGCGCGTCGGCCGACCTGGATCGTGCCGGGCTCGGCGGCCTTGCCGGGGGCGCCGAAGCGGGCCAGGACGTCCTCGCATCCGAGATCGTATTCCACCTGGGCGGCTTCGAGGGCCATCAGCAGCCGCGAAAAGGCGTCGCCGAGCTCCTTGAGGCGGGCTTCGTCGCCCTGGTACATCCAGGCGGTGGTGGTGGGTTCCATGACGAGAATGCGGTTGACCTGCTGCCCCTGGGAGAGCGCCGCGGAGAGGCGGGCGAAGTAGCCGGCGGAGACGTGATAAGCCTGCCACCAGGGCTCGTGGTAGGAGAAGCTCTGGGGATGATCGCGCTTGCGGGCGCCGCGAAGGGTGACGTAGCTGAGGTGCTCGTCGAGGGTGTTGATGCCCAGGACCTGGAGCCAGTCGCCGATGCGT
>JAKLEJ010000236.1 GCA_022711695.1 Verrucomicrobiota bacterium
CGCCCGCGCGCAATTCCCCCGGGGGCAGATCGACGTAGAGCGCCATGGCCTGGTAAGCCTGGGCGCCGTTCGCGTAACTGTGGTCCGCGGGCCGATAGAACTTGCGATGCGCGGCCGCGCGCACGGCCTCGGCGCGTTTGCGCCAGGATTCTGCCTGGGCGGCCTCCCCCAGGACCGACGCCGCGCGCGCCGCACGGTCGAGGTTGTAGATCCAGTAGCAGTTGTTGAGGAAGAGCGTTTCGGAGGTGTCGCCGTTGACGCCCTCGGCCCCGGGCCAGAGCCAGTCGCCCAGGAAATCCCACTGGCCGCCCCAGCGCGCCAGCAGGTTGTTCGTGGCCTTGGTTTCCAGGAACGCCAGCCAGCGCTGCATCGTCCGGAAGTTGTCCTGGAGGATGCGCCGGTCGCCGTATTGCCGGTAAACGAGCCAGGGCAGGGTGACGCAAAAACCGCTCCAGGCGGGGCCGCCGCCGCCCCAATACGTGGGGGCGGTGTAGGGCAGGTTGCCGTCGTCGGCCTTGCGTCCCGACCCGGACTGGCCCGCCGGCACATTGGCGCCCCAGGAGGCCTCGCGGCCTTGCACGTCGCGCCAGTCCTGCGACCACTTGGTGTAAAAAGCCCCCAGGCGATAATTGTCCAGCGCGGTCATGATGGTGGCGTGGCCGTCGCCTCCGTAGCCCATGCGTTCCCGCTGCGGGCAGTCCACCAGGTAGCCGCCCACGCTTAGATTCTCGAGCGTCCAGAGGGCCGTCTGGTGGATCTGGTTCAGCAGCGGGTTGGAGCAGTCGAACGTGGAAGCCCGCTCGTAAGCCGTGCGCACCAGCCACCCGCGGATGTCGTCCAAGCGGGGTGGCGCTGTCAGGCCGCGCAGCGTGATCCAGCGGCCGGAGCTGTAATTGAAGCGGTTTCGAAAGACCGCCTTGCCCGAGGGGCCGATGACGCACGCGCTGTAGAGCCGGTGCGTCAGGTTGGTCTCGGGGCGCTCCGAGAAGAGGATGTCCACACGGCGTCCCGGCTCGCCCGAGAGCCGGATCTCGGTGAACCCGGCGAAGTTGCGGCCCATGTCCACTCGATACTCGCCGTGGGTCCGCGCCTCGATGGCGACCGGCTTGACCTCGGCGACGAGGCGGTTGGGCTCGACCTGCTGGGCGGAGAGCTCGAGGGCGGGCGAATAGACGGTGGCGGGCTTCCAGGCCGAGTCGTCGAGGCTGGTTTCACACCAGTTGGGAACGTCCAGGCGACCGTCCTGCAATTCGCCTCCAAAGTGCATGAAATCCCACACCCCCAGCAGTCGGCTCGAGCTGGAATGAATCTTCCACGCCGCGTCTGTGACGACACGCAGGGGGGCGGCCTGGTTGAAACGAATCTGGGCCTGGGCCAGGACGATGGGCGTCTGCGGCTTGTCCGCCGTCCTGTAGGGCGGGAAGATGGACCAGGAAACCCCCAGCCAGAGACCGAGGACGTTCGAGCCTGGCCGGAGCAGCGAGGCGATGTCGTAGGTGACATAACGGGCGCGCTTGGTGTGGTCGGTGGCGGCGGGTTCGAGAACGGTGTCCGAGGCTTTGCGGCCGTTGACGTAGAGCTCGTGGTATCCCACCGACGCCACATGGATGAAGGCTTGCGTGGGTTTTTCGGGCAGGTGGATCGTCCGCCGCAGCCAGGGATCGGGGACCTCGTTGTCCGGCGGCGGCCACCCTTTTTTGCGCTCGAAGATCTGGTTTCCGCCAATCCACTTGGCCTGCCATTCGGCGGGATCGAGCACGCCCATGCTCCAGCGCGCCGGCTGGCTCCAGGCCGACCAGCGGCCGCGCTCGTCGCGCGCGCGCACCTTCCACCAGCAAGCCTGGCCCGACTGAAGCGGTCGTCCGCCGTAAACGACGTGGATCGATTGATCGGAGACCTGCTCCCCCGAATCCCAAAGATCTCCCTCGTGCCGGGCCAGCCCCCCCGGCGTGGAGCTGACCAGCACGCGCCAGGCGGTCTGCCGCTGGCCGCGGTCCGTCGGGCGGGTGGCCAGCAATTGCCAGCCCAGCCGCGGCTGCCGCGCGTCCAGCCCCAGCGGTTCCTCGAGATATTCGCAGCGGAGGCGCGCGGGCCGGATGGAAGCGGCGGGGGCGGGCGCTGCCAACCCCTGTAGCGCCAGAACGACCAGCAGACCGCGAATCAAAATGGAATGACTCATGGAGAATCGAAACAGTTCTTAAGCGTTCCTGCCTTTCCCAGGCGGGTCCGGTCAAGCCACCCGGCCCGGCCAAGGACGCGCAGGCGCGGGCCTGGACGCTGGGAGTTGGACAGCGCCGGGTGCGGGAACATTCAAGCGCGCTGAGCCCACACCGCACAGGCCGGCCAGGCGAGGGGCGTTCGCCGACACATTCAGCGGGCCGGGCCACGGGCAGGTCGGGGGCGAATTCGGGGGCGAAAAGGGCTTGTCAATCCGAGGGAATGACGGGTACATTGGCTGCAACCGACAGTGAAACGATAGCAACGATTTGATTTATGGCTGACATCGCAAACAAATACGCCGAGAACGTGGCCGGCAAGTTCTACGTGGACAATCAGTGCATTGACTGCGACCTCTGCCGCGAGACGGCGCCGAACAACTTCACCCGCTCGGAAGAAGGCGGTTTCTCCTACGTCTCCAAGCAGCCCGCAACGCCCGAGGAAGAGAACCAGTGCAAGGAAGCCAAGGAAGGCTGCCCGGTGGAAGCCATCGGCGACAACGGCGCCTAGAGGTTCGCTCTCGCATTCTGAGCCCGCCGGTTCAAGCCGGCGGGCTTTCTTGTTTGAGCAGGGCGCGGCGGAGCAGCTCCAGGGCCTGCTGCGAGGTGGCCCACTTGAAGGTCTCCCGGTCGAAGGGGTTCAGGTGGCGCGCCGCCACAGTGTCCTGCGGACCCGCCAAGCCGATGAACACCGTTCCCACAGGCTTGCCCTCCGAGCCGCCCCCGGGCCCGGCGATGCCGGTGACCGCCAGGGCGTAATCGGCGCCGCTGCGCCGCCGCGCTCCTTCGGCCATCGCCCGAACCACCGGCTCGCTGACCGCGCCATGCTCGGCCAGCAAAGCCGGCGAGACGCCCAGCAGCAATTCCTTGGCGGCATTGGCATAGCTGACCACCCCGCCCCAGAACACCGCCGACGCTCCCGGGACGTTCGTCAACCGATGCGAGATCATGCCGCCGGTGCAGGATTCGGCCGTCGCCACGGTGAGCCGTCGCGCTGTCAACTCCCGGATCACCACTTCCTCGAGAGCTTCGTCGTCCACTCCGAAGATCCAATCTCCCAGCAGCGAGCGAACCGCGTTCTCCGCCTCCGCCACCACGCGCGATCCGTTGGGGCCTGCCGCCGCCAGCCGCACGTCCACTTCTCCAATCCGTGCGCAATAGCCCAATTGCAGCCCCGCCTGCGTCAAGGGCTCCAGGCGGGGGGCGATGCGCTCCTCGACCAGCGATTCGCCCAGACCGGTCGTCCGGAGGGTGCGGCAGGCGAACCGGGTGTCCGCGCCCCAGGCCGCGCGCAAGAGGGGCGCCACCTGGCAGGTGAACATGGGGCGCAGCTCGCGGGGCGGCCCCGGCAGCATCGCCAGCCGCCGCACCGGGCCTCCAGCCGGGTCGTTGACTTGCATGACCAGCCCCGGGGCGGTGCCGTGCTGGTTGAGCAACACCGTTGCGCCTTCCGGGACCAGGGCTTGCACCCGGGTGCTTTCCACCATGGGACGTTTGCGCGCGGTGAAATAGCCCTGGATCCTGGCCAGCACCGCTTCGTCCTGGCGCAGCTTCACCCCCAGGAGCGAGGCGATGACCGCGCGAGTGCGGTCGTCGCTGGTGGGACCCAGGCCGCCGGTGGTGATGACGAGGTCCGCGCGGCGCAGCGCCTCGCTCACCGCCGCGGCGATGGCCTCGGCCGTGTCATCCACCGCCACCTGTCGCGACACCACCCACCCCATGTCCGCAAGCTGCCGGCACAGCCATTGCTGATGCGTGTTCAGCACCCGGCCGAGCATCAGTTCGCTGCCCGTGTTGACGATCTCGATGTTCATCCGCAAAGCATCCCTTTCCGGCCATCGCCCCGCAAGGGCGCGTTTTTGCGCGCGAGATGCAGGATGGCCGGCCCGCTGAGGGTTGCCTCAGTCCAGTCGTTCCACCTGGACCTCGTTTGCCAGCCGAACCGCATCGGCGCGGTCGAAGTCCCCCGGCATGGGGGTGAGCGCGTTGGCCGCGCCGGCCGCCGCGCCCCAACGAACCGCTTCGCCCAGGGTGTCCCCGGCGGCCAGACGCCACACCAGGCCCGCAGTGAAGCAATCTCCGGAGCCGATCGGGTTCACGGCCAAAACGGCCGGCGGCGCGGCCCGCCAAAAATGCCGTCCGTCCCAGGCCAGCACCGGGTCCCGGCCGGCGGTCACGACCACATTGGACGCGCCACGGCGGCCCAGCTCCCTCATGGCCTCGCATACCGCGGCCTCGTCCCGCAGTTCGCGGCCGGCAGTGGCGGCGAGTTCAAGCCGGTTCGGCTTGACCAGCCCCGGTCCGGCTTGCAGCGCCGCCAGCAGGGCGGCGCCCTGGGCGTCCACGACCGACAGGACCCCCGCGGCGCGCGCCAACCCGACGCACTGGGCGTAGAAGTCCGGCGGACCGCCGGGGGCAATCGTGCCGGACATGACCACCGCCCGGCAGTCCCGGATCCGCTGCCGGACGATTTCCGTCAACCGCTCGAAGTCGGCAGGGTCGGCGGGGGCGCTCTCCTCGACCAGTTCGGTGTGAGCGCCGCTGGACTCGTCCAGCAGGGTCACGCAGAGACGGGTGGTGGCGCGCACCTCCACAAAATCCAGGGCGACGCCGCGCGCCCGGAGGGCCTCGCGCACGAACTCGCCTCGCGCGCCTCCCAGAAACCCGGCGGCCACCGCCGGCTGGCCCAGGGCCCGGAGCGCCTTGGCCACGTTCACGGACTTGCCCGCCGCGCCCTCGTAAACGGCGGCGGCACGGTTGACGGCGTTGGCCGCCAGATGGCGAAAGACCATGACGCGCTGGGCCGCGGGCGTTGTCCCAATGCAAAGAATCATGCGGCGGCGAGGGTAGGGCGCTTGACGGCAAAACGCCAGCCCGGGCAAATCGCGGGTGGTGGCCGGAGGGGGCGTGTCGTATAATGCCGGCGCATGATTCGGATCGGGTCACTGGAACTGCAGTCGAACCTGTTTCTCGCGCCGCTGGCCGGTTACACCAACCTGGCCTTCCGGCTGACGTTGCGGGAGCTGGGGGGGCTGGGTCTGGCCACGACCGACCTGGTAAACGCGCGCTCGCTGCTGGAGAGGCGGGCCAAGGCCCTGAAGCTGATCGAGACCTGCCCGGCCGACCGCCCGCTGGCGGTGCAACTGTTCGGGGCGGCGCCAGAGGAGATGCGCGACGCCGCCCAGTTGCTGGAATCCATGGGGGTGGCGTGCGTGGACATCAACATGGGCTGCCCGGTTCCCAAGGTGTGCCGGGTGGGGGGCGGCTCAGCCATGATGACGGAGCTGGACAAGACCGCGCGCCTGGCGCGGAGCATGGCCAGCGCCGTGAAGATCCCCGTCACCGCCAAGATGCGTCTGGGCTGGGACGAGCGGAACCTCACCGCGCCGGAGCTGGCGCGGGCGCTCGAGGACGCCGGGGTGGCGGCAGTGACGGTGCACGGGCGCACCCGCGAGCAGGGGTTCGGCGGCGGCGTGAACCTGGCGGGCATCCGCGCCGTGGCCCAGGCGGCGCGGCGCATCCCGGTGATCGGCAACGGGGACGTGGTGACGCCGCAGGCGGCCGAACACATGCTGGAGGAAACCGGTTGCGCGGGCGTGAGCATCGGCCGCGGCGCCTTCTACAATCCCTGGATCTTCAGCCACACTGCCTCCTACCTCGCCACAGGGCAACTGCCGCCGGAGCCCGCGTTCGAGGAGCGCGTGCGCGTCCTGAACCGCCACCTGGATCGCATGATCGAAGTCTTCGGGGAGAAAGCCGGCTGCATGATGTTCCGCAAGGTCGCCCCGT
>JAKLEJ010000237.1 GCA_022711695.1 Verrucomicrobiota bacterium
AGGCCGAATATCACATGCTGCAGGTGCACGAGCAGGGCAAGAGCGTGCTCGCGCGCGAGACCCTGGAGAAGGCCGAGCATTACGTGCACCAGTTGCAGAAATACAGCCTGCACGCCACCATGGAGCGCGACGCATGAGGCTCCTCCGGGTGGAGAAGGGAAGGCGTGTGTTCCAGATGCGCGCCAAGGAGATGGCGCTGTTCCTGGCGCTCCTGGAGCGCTACCCGGCGCTGCCGTCGGTGTGCCACCCGCCCGGCGAGGCGGCCCGAGGCAGGAACCGGATCGACCAGGCCCTGCTGGAGGAGGCGCTGGCGGAGCAACGCCGCGAGAACCGGCAGGCCCTCGAGGCCTTTCGCACCAACGGCAAGAACGTCCGCCGCAGCGCGCAGGGGTGGGAACTGGCCGTGTCCGACCCGGAGATCGAGTGGCTGCTCCAGGTGTTGAACGACATCCGCGTGGGCAGTTGGATGAAGCTGGGCTGCCGCGACCGGGACCCGGGCGTCGCCGAGTTGAACGCCGCCACCGCGCCGCATGCCTGGGCGATGGCCCTGACCAGCTACCTCCAGACCGTGCTCCTGGAAGCGCTGCGGGAGGAGCCGCCCCCCTGACGGCGTCAGCCATCGCCCATGCCGATCGCTTTCCTGAATCGGAGCCTGACGTTTCCCGATCCCCGGCAGGCGGACTCGGAAGGGCTGGCCGCGGTAGGCGGAGACCTGTCGCCCGCGCGGCTGCTGCAGGCCTACCGCAGCGGCTTCTTTCCGTGGAGCGCGAACCCGCTCACCTGGTGGTCGCCCGACCCCCGCGCCATCATCGAGCTGGAGCGGTTCCACATCCCGCGCAGCCTGGCCCGAATTCTGCGCCACAACCCCTTCCGCGTCACCCTGGACCGCGCCTTCCGGCAGGTGATGGAAGGCTGCGCGGCCCCGGGGCCGAACCGGCCCGAGACCTGGATCACGCCGGAGTTCATCGCCGCCTACACGCGCCTGCACGAATTGGGCCACGCCCACAGCGTCGAATGCTGGCTGGGCGGCGACCTTGCCGGCGGCATCTACGGCGTGGCGGTGGGCGGAGCCTTTTCCGGCGAGTCCATGTTTCACCGGGCCGACAACGCCTCGAAAGTGGCCCTCTGCCGCCTGGCGCAGCTCCTGCGTGAACGGGGCTTCGCCCTCTTCGACATCCAAATGCTCACGCCGGCCACGGAACGCCTGTCCGGCATCGAGATTCCGCGGGAGGAATATCTGCGCCGCCTGGCGCAGGCTGCTCAACTCGCGTGCGAGTTCCGCGACGCGCCTTGAAGCCGCGACAAAAGGGAGCGGCGACTTGGCGGCAGGCAGACGTGAAAAACGACGCTTGCCAGAAAGCCCGTTTTTTTTCCACTATGCGCCCTCAATTGAGACTTATGGCACACGTCAAATTGCACATTCCGGGGCCGGTGGAAGTGAGCGAGAAAACCTTCCAGGCGTTCTGTTCGCCCATGATCGGGCATCGGGGGCAGGGCTTCAAGGATCTCTACGCAGCCATCCAGCCAAAGCTGCAAGCGCTGCTTTACACCAAACAGCTCGTTTACCTGAGCACGTCCTCCGCCTGGGGCGTGATGGAAGGCGCGGTGCGCAACCTCGTCACAAAGAAGGTCCTCAACTGCATGTGCGGGGCCTTCTCCGACAAGTGGTTCGACGTGTCCAAGCGCTGCGGCAAGGACGCCGAGGCGCTCCAGGTTCCGTGGGGATCGCCCATCCGCGCCGAGGCGGTGGATCGGAAGCTGGCCACCGGCCAGTTCGACGCCCTGACGATCATCCACAACGAGACCTCGACGGGGGTGATGAGCCCGATCCACGAAATCGCCGCCCTCAAGAAGAAATACCCGGACGTCATGTTCATCGTCGATACCGTCAGTTCGATGACAGCACTCAAGCTGGAGTTCGACGCCCTGGGGATCGACGTGATGATCGCCGGGACACAGAAGGCCTTCGCCCTGCCGCCGGGCCTGGCGGTGTTCGTATGTTCGCCGGCGGCGCTGGCCCGGGCGGCCGCGCTCAAGGACCGGGGCTACTACTTCGATTTCCTCGAGTTTCAGAAGAACGCCGAGCAGAGCATGACGCCGAGCACGCCCAGCATCGGGCACGTCTTCGCCCTGCAATCCAAGCTCGAGGACATCTTCGCCGAGGGCCTCGAAGCCCGGTTCGCGCGACACCAGCGACTGGCGGAAATGACCCGCGCCTGGGCGGCCGGAAACGGCTTCACCCTGTTCCCGGAGCCCGGCTATGAATCCGTCACGCTCACCTGCGTGAATAACGGGGCCAAACCGGGCGGCCGGACGGTGGATGTGCCCAAGCTGCAAAAACTGGTCAAGGACCAGGGCTTCCTGATCGACGGCGGCTACGGCAAGATCAAGGGAACCACCTTCCGGATCTCGAACATGGGCGACGAGACCGAGGCCACCATGAAGCAGCTTTACGCCGCGTTGGACAGCGCGATGAAGCAGTTGTGAACCCCCGTTCTCCAGTCTGATCCTTTGCGGCGTCGCGCCCCCGCGCGACGCCGTTTTTTCTTCCATCCCCGCCATGAAAATCCCGCTCCTCCGCCTCGTTCTGATGGCGTCCCTGGCCGCCGCGGCGCCCGCGATGGCCGGCCATTTTCAACCCGGTCCGCCGCCGCGCAAGACGAAGCCCGCCCCGCCGGGCGCGCGGCCGGGCGCGGAGCGCCAGCCGCGCGAGAACCTCCAGGTCAAACCGGCGGCTCCGCGCAAAGGCGAGCCCATTAACGACCGGGCCGTGTTCGCCTACCTCGAACGGGAAGGGCTCAAGCTGGTCAACGCCGGCAAGCTGCCCACGAACCTCCTCGCGCAGCTCCACCGCAAGCGCTGCGCGCTGGAGTTGGCCCCAGCCGGGCGCCAGCCGCTTTCCCCGGCGGCAATCGCCTCCCAGGCGGAGGATTCGGTCATGGTGTTGGCCAAATTCTACAACTGCGGACGCTGCTCGCGGGTTCACTTTGCCTCGGCCAGCGGCTTTGTGCTCTCGAGCTCGGGGGCCTTGGCGACCAGCCTGCACGCGCTTGGGCAAAGCAACTTCCTGGGGATGGCCGCCATGAACCGCGACGGCCGGCTCTTTCCCGTGCGCGAGGTGCTGGCGGCCGACCCCCTCAACGACACGGCGATCCTGCAACTGGAGGGAGAGGGGTTCGCCCCGCTGCCGCTATCAACTCAGGCGCCCGTGGGCGCCCCGGTCACGGTGCTCAGCCACCCCTCCAGCCATTTCTTTGCCCTGACCACGGGGATTGTCTCGCGGCACGTCGCGCGGCCGCGTCCCGGCGGAACCACCCCCTTCATCGCCATCACCGCCCCCTTCGGCGTGGGGTCGAGCGGGGGACCCGTCTTCAACGAGCAAGGGGCGGTCATCGGCCTGGCCAACAACACCGAGCCGATCTACGCCGATCACGGCGACGCGGACCACAAGGTTCTCCAGATCACCCTGTTCAACTGCACCACCGCCAAGGCGATCCTGGACATGGTGGGCAAGCCCGCCGCTCGAGGGGTGACCGCAAAGCCGCCCGCCGCCACCGGGGAAACCGTCCCGAAGTCCTGAGCCTGGAGTCGGGCTAAGGCGCGGGCTGGTCCGTTCCGCGAGTGACGCGCACGTTGATGACGCCCTTGTCGTCGAACCAGAGGGGATCGATGGCCAGGAACCGGTCCCACCCGGTGCGGGTGCTGGACTTCTGGTGATAGACCATCCACAGCCGCCCGTCCGGACCCTCGATCACGCAATGGTGCCCCGGCCCGAGCACGTCGCCCCCGCGCCGGGCAATCGGGTTGCCCGGGTGTTTCGTGAACGGCCCCAGGGGCGAAGCCGCCGTGGCGTAGCCGATGCCGTAGTTGGGCGAGTCGGCGCCCGTGCCCGAGTACATCAGGTAATAGACGCCTTTGCGCTTGAGCATGAAGGGGCCCTCGGTCACCTCGCCGCTGACTTTCTCCCAGGGCTCGGTGGGGTGGATCACCCGCGAGGGCTCGCCTTTGCGGGTCAGCGGGTCGGTCATTTCCTGGACCATGATCTTGAAGCCCCCGGCCAGCCGCACATAGTAGAGGTAGAAGCGGCCGTCGTCGTCCTGGTACAGATGGGCATCGATGGCGTCCTCGGCGAGAACGCCCTTGTCCACGAACGGCCCCATCGGGCCGTCCGCCACCGCCACGCCGATCAGCTTGCCTCCCCGGGGTTCCGAGCCACGCGGCTTGTTGACCGTATAGTAGAGGTAGAATTTGCCGTCTCCTTTCTTGTGCTGAAAGAGGTCGGGCGCCCAAACGCCGCCCCGCCGGTCTTCGAAAACCCGGCCCTTCTGCTGCCAGTGCACCAGGTCGTCGGACACGAAAACGTCGTAGCCCCGGCTGTCCAGGGTGGGATAGAGATAGTATTTGCCCCCGTAGCGGATGACGTGAGGGTCCGCGGGACCCAGGCGATCGATGATCGGGTTCCGGTAGGTTTTTGGGGCCGGCAGGGCCGGGTCGGCCGCGGGGCTCAGGCCCGCCGCCATGAACACGAGGGCCAGAGCCGTCGGGCGGACGGCAGAGAGCGACAAGCGGCGGCCGTGCCGGGCGCGGACCAGGCAGTCTCTAGTCATGGGGTGACAGGCAGGCGTTCCTCGTGGCGCTCGGGCCTCATGAGCACGCCCTGTTCCTTGTAGGGCTTGAGCATGAAGTGGGTGGCCGTGGAGAGCACTCCCTGAACGGTGGAGAGCTTCTGCGAGACGAACATGGCCACTTCCTTGAGCGATCGCCCCTCCACCACCACCAGGAGGTCATAGGCGCCCGACATCAGGCAGCAGGACGACACCTCGTCGTAGCGGGCAATGCGCTCGGCCAGGCGGTCGAAGCCGCCACCCCGCTCCGGGGTGATCTTGACCTCGATGACCGCGCGCACCAGGTCCACGCCCAGCTTCTCCTCGTTCAGGATAGTGCGGTAGCCGAGGATCACCTCGTCCTTTTCGTAGGCGCGGATGCGGGCGGTCACCTCGGTCTCTTCCAGATTCAGCAAGGCCGCCAACTCGCGGGGGGTCAGGGCCGCATTCTCGCGCAGCAGTTTCAAGAGTTGTTCCATGGCCGGAAGCTTAAGCGGCGCCGGGCGGAGATTCACAAGCTTTTTTCAGTGGTTTGACGGCGGATTTCTGGTAATGTGGTTTATCGATATGCGCACGGCAATCTATCCGGGCAGCTTCGACCCGATCACCAACGGCCATCTGGACATCGTCCAGAGGGCGGCGCGGCTCTTTGACCGCGTGATCGTGGCGGTGGCCCAGAACGAGACCAAGAAACCGCTCTTCACCACCGAAGAGCGGCTGGACCTGGTCCGGCAGTGCATTGCCCCCATTGCCAACACCGAGGCGGACTCCTTCGACGACCTGCTGGTGAAATACGTCGCCCGCAAGGGCAGCCAGGTCATCATCCGGGGCCTGCGGGCGGTGTCGGACTTCGAGTTCGAGTTCCAGCTCGCCTTGATGAATCGCAAGCTGGAGGGCCGCATCGAAACCATCTTCATGATGCCCAAGGAAACCTACACCTTCCTGAGCTCGCGCATCGTCAAGGAGATCGCCCGGCTGGGAGGCGACGTCGGCTGCTTTGTGCCGCCGATCGTGCAACAGGCCCTCACGCGCAAGCTGGGAGAGCGCTCCGGAGGCGCCCGCGTATGAAGGCGCTCGTCGTCAACCTGCGCAACCTGGAGCGACACGACGTGGAGCTGGCCGGGGACCTCCCGGCGGCGGACCTGGGCTTGGAGGGCCTGGACGAGCTTGTGCGCGTGGCCGGGCCCGTTCATTACGAGCTCAAGGCGCAGAAGATGGAAAAGAGCCTGCTGGTGCAGGGGCTGCTGGAGGCCACGCTGGATTGCGAGTGTGCGCGGTGCCTCAAGTCATTTGCGGAAGTCCTTCGTCTTCCGCACTTTGCAGTGGACATCGAACTGGAAGGCGAAGGCTCGGCCCAGGACGGGGACTTCGTGGACTTGACG
>JAKLEJ010000238.1 GCA_022711695.1 Verrucomicrobiota bacterium
CCAAGCCGGCCAGAGCCATCCGCCAACGCAAGGCGGAGGAACGTTGCGGGGTTCCCTTTGAACCACCGGTGGCACAATTTGTTTCTTTCATACCGGCTGCGCCTTTGCGCCCGGGCCTGAAAACGGCCCATTTCCGCAAAAAACAGTCTCAATCGGCGCGCTGGCACACAAGAAGCTTTTTCAATGCCATGGACGCGGCCCCGGCGTCCGCCGATCCGAAAGACGCCGGGCAAAAGCGCTCGCGAACGATAGCGACAATTGAACGAATCATGAAGAAACTGCCGGTCATTCCCACGCCGCCCTCGGTCCGGTGGCGGGATTTTCGCGCCTCCTACGGGCCCGTGGTGGTCTTTGCGGGAGCGGTGGTCTGCATTGCGTGGCTCTGGAGCAGCACCGTACGCAACGTGAGCATGGTGGGGATCGGCGAAGGCGTGCGCTCGTTGGTGAGCAGCCATCAGCCGGGGGTGATCCGCGAACTGCGCGTCATGCCCTACCAGGAGGTGAAGCAGGGCGAAGTGATTGGCCTGATCGAGCCGGTGGACCTGCGCGCCAAGATGGACCTGCTGCAGGCCCGCCTCCAAATCGCCCGGATGCGCGCCGAGCCGCCCGCCGCCGAAGGCAACGCCATGAACTACGAGCGCGTCCGCGTCGAACTGCTGCGCCAGCGCTCCGAACTGGCCATCGCCCGCGTCAACCTCCTGCGGGGGGAAAACGAGGTTCGCCGCAACAAACCGCTCTTCCTGGAAAAGCTGGTGTCGGAGGACATCTACGATCTCAGCGAGAAGACGCGGGACATGTACCAGGCGGAGGTGACGGAGAAGACGAAGGCGGTGGCCGAGATTGAAGAGCGCCTCCTGGCGCTGCGTCCGCTGGGCGATCCCCAGATGGCCGCCACCAACGATCCGATGCAACTCGTCGTGGCCCAGATGGAGGAATCCATCGCCCAGGCCGCCACCAATTTCGCCCCGTTTCCGCTGGTGGCCCCAATCAGCGGCATGGTCAGCGTGGTGTATCGCCAGCAGGGGGAGAATGTCCTGCCCGGCGAGCCGCTCCTGGTGATCGATTCGCTCTGGGCCAAACGGGTCATCGGCTATCTGCGCCAGCCCTACATCCTGGACCCGGTGGTGGGAATGAAGGTTCGGGTCACCACCCAGCACCAGAAGCGCCGCGAGTTCGAGTCCACCATCGCCCAGATCGGCGCCCAGATGGAAATCATCACCAACAACCTGGCTTTCATCAAGCAGGGGGCCCTCGTCGATGTCGGGCTGCCGATCGTGGTGTCTGTCCCGGACGATGTCCGCATCCGGCCGGGGGAAACCGTCGAAATCTGGATGCGGTCTGAAACCAACGGTTTCCCCAGCCTGCTGCGCTCCGCCTCGGCTGCCGCGGCCCCGGCGGCCCCGCTGCCAACCTCCAGCGCGCCACGCCCATGAAGCGTCATCCACAACTCCTGTTGGCCCTGATCGGCCTGGGCCTCGCCGTCGGCGCCGCACGCTCCAGCGCGGCGTCCAGCACGGTGTTCCGGGGATTGTGCGATGCTTCCGCCGCAGTGGCGCTGGACAACCGGCGCGTGGTCGTGGCCGACGACGAGGACAACGTCCTGCGCGTCTATGACCGGCTCCAGGGCGGTCTTCCGTTGCAGCGCCTGGACCTATCGGGATTTCTCCGGGTCGATCCCCGCGCTCCGGAAGCGGACATCGAAGCCGGGGCCCGGCTCGGGGACCTCATCTTCTGGATCACTTCCCACGGCAACAACGTCAAAGGCAAGCTTGCTCCCAGCCGCCATCGGCTTTTTGCCACGCGAATCGTCTCCACGCCCCAAGGGCCGCGGATCGAGCCCGAGGGACAGCCCTGCTTCGAACTGCTCGACGCCCTGCTTCGCGAGCCGCGCCTGCAGGCCTACGACCTCTTTTCAGCGGCGCTGCTGCCTCCGAAGGCGCCGGGGGCGCTCAACATCGAGGGGTTGGCCGCCACCCCCGAGGGGCATCTGCTGATCGGTTTCAGAAATCCTGTGCCCGCTGGAAAAGCCCTGATCGTGCCGCTGCTCAACCCGCTCGAGGCGATCGGCAGCGGGTCTCCGCGGCTGGGCCAACCCGTCCTGCTGGATCTCCGCGGCGACGGCATCCGCAGTCTTGACGCCCGGGGCAAAGGCTTCCTCATCGTGGCTGGGTCCTGGACCAGCGGCGGCGAGTCCCGACTCTACAGTTGGGGCGGAGGCCCGGGCCAACCCGCCCCCATCGCGCTTCCCTCCCTGGCCAACTTCAACCCCGAGTCCGTCGTCAGTCTCGACGAACAGGGATCGGAGTCCGTCTTTCTGGTCAGCGACGACGGAACCGTCCGTGTGGGCCGCAAGGAATGCAAGCGATTGAAGGATCCTGTCTTGAAGAGCTTCCGCGGCCTGAGTCTGCCCCTGCCGGCTGGCGACGCCTCGGACGCGCATTCGCTCCCGGAGCGCCCCGCGCTTTCCGCCGACCTCTGCAACAAAACCCCAAATCGGTGACCTCAGTATGATCGGAAAACAAATCTGGCGACGCAACCTGACCCTGGCCTGCCTGGCAGGGGCCCTCCTTGCGACAGCGGGCGGCTTCCGGCCGGCAGCGCAAGCGCAGGTGGTCTTAAACGAAATCCTGGCCGACAACGAGAACAACTCGCTTCAAGGCGGAAGCGATTACGTCGAACTCCTGAACCGCTCCGCCACGGCCGCGAATCTGGGCGGCATGAGCCTGACCGACGATCCGCTGGCGCCCCGGAAATATGTGATTCCGGCGGGCCGCACCCTCGCCGCGGGCGGACGCCTCCTGATTCTCTGCACCACCAACACCCTGGGCGCCGGGTTGCGCTCCGGCTTCAATCTCAGCGCCAACGGCGAGTCGGTCCGGCTTTACGCCGCCGATGGCGTGACCATCCTCGACCAGGTCCAGTTCGGGCTGCAGGCGCCGGACCTCGCGATCGGGCGGGTACCGGAATCGGGCAGCGCCTGGGTGCTGAATCTGCCGACCCCCCTGGCCGCCAACGAGGCTCAACCCTTGGGGGCCACGCCGCAACTGTGCTTGAACGAATGGATGGCCAAGCCAAACTCGGGCGATGACTGGCTGGAGGTCTATAACCGGGATTCCCTGCCGGCCGCGCTCGGCGGCCTGGTCATCACCGACACGCCCAGCGGCACGCCGCTCAACCGGGCCATCCCCGCCCTCTCCTTCATCGGCGGGCACGGCTTCGTGCAATTCCAGGCCTCCGACCTCGACAAACCCGACGCCGACCACCTGGATTTCAAGCTGTCAACGACCGGCGAAACGCTGAGCATCTATGCCGCCAACCGCGCCACTCTCATCGATCGGGTTGTCTTCGGCGCCCAGTCGGACAACATCTCCCAGGGGCGCGCTCCCGACGGCAGCGACAACATCATTTCGTTCCCGGCGGGCTCGGACACCCCCGACGAACCCAACATTCCCCCGATCACCAACGTGGTCATTTCCGAGGTGCTCACCCATACCGATCCGCCCCTGGAGGACGCGGTCGAACTGCACAATCCCACCGCAAGTCCGGTGAACATCGGCTATTGGTGGCTCAGCGACAGCGCAGCCAGTCCCCGCAAATACCGCATCCCGTTCAACACCATCATCCCGGCGTTTGGCTTCAAAGTTTTCTACGAATACCAGATCGGGGCCGGTACCAACGGGTTCACCTTCGATTCCGCGGGAGGAGATGAAGTCTATCTCTCGATGGGCAACTCGCTCGGGAACCTCACCGGGCCCCAGACCTCCGTGAGCTTCGGGCCGCTCGTCAACGGGGTGTCCGTGGGACGCCATCGCACCAGCGTAGGGGTGGATTTCGTGCCCCTGAGCAGCCGCACGTTCGGGGTCGATAATCCCGCCACCCTCACCCAGTTCCGCCGGGGATCGGGCCGCACCAACGCCCCGCCCCTGGTCGGCCCGGTGGTGGTGAATGAAATCCACTTTCAGCCGGTGACCGATGGAAGCTCGGGCGCGGAGCAGGAGGAGTTCATCGAACTGCACAATCCGCTGGAGATCGCCGTTCCCCTCTACCACACGGATTATCCCACCAACACCTGGCGGCTCCGTGAAGGCGTCAGCTTTAACTTCCCCCGCAACCTGTCCGTGCCGGCCCGGGGCTATTTGCTGGTGGTGGACTTCGATCCCGCCAACGCCCAAGCCCTGGCCGCCTTCCGCAGCCGCTACGCCGTTCCGGCCGATGTGCCGGTCGTCGGTCCGTTCGATGGCAAATTGAGCGACACGGGCGAGGCGGTCAAACTCCTGCTGCCCGACAAGCCGGAACCTGTGGGCGAACCCAACGCCGGCTTCGTGCCTTACCAGCAGGCCGAGCGCATCGCCTACTTGAGCGTGCCGTCCTGGCCCGGGGCCGGCGCCGCCGCCGGGCTCTCCCTGCAGCGCCTGGACCCCGCGACCTACGGCAACGAACCCACCAACTGGTTCTCCGCGGCGCCCACTGCCGGCCGCGCCAACACGCTCACCGCCGATCGCGACCTCGACGGCATGCCGGACGACTGGGAGCAACAGCACGGTCTCAATCCCGACTCGGCCGCCGATGCCGCCGAGGATTTGGACGGCGACCATGCCGCCAACCTCGATGAGTATCAAGCCGGCACGAACCCCGCCAGCGCCGAGAGCGTGTTCCGCGTCACCGACATCCGCGCCGCGCCGCCTCTCCTGACCTTGCGATTCCAGGCCGCGGCTCAGCGCGCCTACCAGGTTCAGTATCGAGACGCCGCCAGCGACGGGCCCTGGCTGACGCTGACGAATCTGGCCCCGGTTCAAGCGGACGGCGAGATTGAGTTGGACGTGGCCCTGCCGGCCGCAAACCCGGCTTTCGTGAGAATCGTCATCCCAACCGTTCCTTGACCATGCGCTTCCCTTGTGCCAACACCCCACCCGCCATCGCTGCCGGGTTGCTGCTGTTCCTCGGCGTCGCGGGCGCCGCGCCCGACACCAACCCGCCACCGAGCGCCGCCACCCCGCCCCGCAGACTCGGCCTCGCCGAAAGCGTTCAGGCGGCTCTCCTCAACAACCGTCTGCTCCAGATCGAACGCCTCAATCCCATGGTGGCCCGCAGCACTCTGGACGCCTCCCGCGGCTACTACGACCCCATTCTGACGGTGGGCGGCCGCCGCGAGAGCCTCACCGACAGCGGCGGGCTGGATCCGGCCGACTTCAGCCGCGACGCCATCTACAACGCCCAATCGAAGGTGGCGGACATTGGCCTGATGGGCTTTCTTCCCAGCGGCCTGAGCTACACCGTCGGCGGCCACGGCGCCAACAGCTACGGCGTCCGCAACGCCCTGGACTTCGACGCCTACAACCTCAATGTCGGCGTCACCGTGCAACAACCGCTGCTGCGCAACTTCTGGATCGACCAGGCCCGCATGCAAATCCGGGTCAACCGCAAGGCCCTGCGGATCACCGAGCTGGGAGTGGAATACTTCACCGCCGACACGCTCAACCAGACGCAGCTCGCCTATTACGAGCTGGGCTTTGCCTGGGGCAATTGCGGCGTGCTCGAACGGCTCTGCAAGGCCCGCCGGGACCTGCTCGAAGGCATCCGCCGCCAGGTCCAGGTCGGCCTTCTGACCGCCCTGGATGAGCATGCCGCCCGCGCCCAGCTCGCCGCCGCGGAAGAACGGCTGGTGGCGGCCACCAGCGCGCGGCTGCTGGCCGAAAACCTCCTTCTGAACCTTATTGGCGATCCTTTCACCAACCAGGCTCACCAGGCGATCGAGCCCGCCGACGCGCTCCTGGTTCTTCCCGTTGCCCCCTTGCGGGCGGAGTCCGTGCAGAGCGGCCTGAAGCGGCGGGCCGACCTCCTGCAGTTGCGCGAGGACGTCAGCCGCGCGGACATCGATCTGAAGTTCCGCCGCAACCAGCTTTTTCCGTCGCTGAACGTGGTGGCCGGCTACACGCGGCGCGGGGCCAGCACCTACCAGGCGCTGGACCCCAACGACAA
>JAKLEJ010000239.1 GCA_022711695.1 Verrucomicrobiota bacterium
GGGCACGCGGCAGGCCCTTTACGAAAAGGGCCGCCAGTCCGTCACGCTAACCCTGGACGAGGTGTCGCCGTTTTCGGTGGGCGTGCTGATCGCCCTCTTCGAGCGCGCGGTCGGGTTCTACGCGTCTCTGGTCAACATCAACGCCTATCATCAGCCCGGCGTCCAGGCGGGCAAGGAGGCCGCCGACGAAGTCCTCAAGCTCCAGCTCGCCGCGCTCAAGCTGCTGTCGGCGCAGCCGGGAGTCGGCCTGACCGCGGAGGAGATGGCGGCCCAGCTCGGCAAGCCGGCCGAGGCCGAGACCCTCTACAAGGTCTGCCAGCGCCTGGCGGCCAATCCGGGGCGCAGCCTGACGCGGCGCGGAGGCAAAACGCCCGCCACGGCGACGTTCGTCTGGCAGGGCGCGGCGCCCCAGCCCGAGCAGTAAAGAGCGCCGGGTCTCTCCGGCCGCCGGCCGGATGAGCTGAGTCCGCATCGCGCGCGAGGGAGATTCAGCCACCGAGAGCACCGAGGACACCGAGTCATCCCCGCAGCGCGCGCGCGAGGGAGATTTCCAGCGTGGCAGACCCTGGCTGGCCGCGCCGTCACGTGCGGATTCCGGAGAATGCGGTTGTCAGTGGCCGCTCCGCCCGGTAAGAATGAAAAAAAGCACCAAGCCATGAAGACATTGAAACGTTTGACAGTGTGGGTCGGATTGTGGATGGCGGCGACCCTGACCGTTGCCGAGGCCAAAGACTGGGTGACCTACGAGGGCAAGCAGGGCCCCGGCGTCGGCAAGCACATCGTGTTCCTGACCGGCGACGAGGAATACCGCTCCGAGGAGGGCCTGCCCATGCTGGCCCAGATCCTGGCGGTGCGGCACGGGTTCAAGTGCACCGTGCTCTTCGCGATTAACCCGGCCGACGGCCTGATCACCCCGACCGTGCTGACCAACATCCCCGGCATGGAGCTGCTGGCCACGGCCGATCTGTGTGTGCTCAAGCTGCGATTCCGCCAGTTGCCCGACGCCCAGATGAAGCACTTCGTCGATTACGTAAACTCGGGCAAGCCGATCATCGGCCTGCGCACGGCCACGCACGCCTTCAACTACAACCCCAAGAGCGAGAGCCCCTACAAGAAATACTCGTTCAACGCCAAAGATTGGCCCGGCGGCTTCGGCCAGCAGGTCCTCGGGGAGACCTGGGTAAACCACCATGGCCGCCACGGGTCCGAGAGCACCCGCGGGGTCATCAACAACGACTTCCAGTCCCACCCCATTCTCCGGGGCGTCAAGGACATCTGGGGACCCACCGATGTCTATACCGTCAGCCACCTCCCCAAGGAGGACAGCGTCCTGGTCTGGGGCCAGGTGCTCACCGGCATGAAACCGACCGATCCGCCCCTGGACGGGCCCAAGAACAACCCGATGATGCCGCTGGCGTGGGTGCGCCAATACAAGGGCGAGAGCGGCAAGTCCAGCAAGGTCTTCACCACCACTATGGGCGCGTCCGTGGACTTGGAGAGCGAGGGCCTGCGCCGGCTCCTCGTCAACGCCTGCTACTGGGCGGTGGGGCTGGAGGACAAGATTTCCGCCCAGGGCAATGTCGATTACGTCAGCGAGTTCAAGCCGCTCTGGTTCGGCTTCGGCAAGTTCAAGCCGGGCGTGAAGCCGGCGGACCTCGAACTGAAGTAGGCGCCCCGGCGATCACGGCTGAAAGGACTGCGATTCTATGCGACATCTTTGTTTTTTGGGAATCATGGCGGCGATGACAACGGCGGCGGGCGCGGAAGTGACGGTGCTGGAGCGGCCCGCCACCACCGAGCGCAATCGGCATTATGTGGCCAACCGGGAACCGCTCGAGGCCAGCCCCTTCATCAAGCTGCCCATCGGCAGCATTGTCTCCAAGGGTTGGCTGCGGCATCAGCTCGAATTGGAGCGCGAGGGCATGATCGGCCGCCTCAAGGAGGTTTCGCCCTGGCTCGACTTCGCCAAGAGCTCGTGGTCGGACAAGGAAGGCCGCGGCAAGTTCGGCTGGGAGGAGATGCCCTACTGGCTCAAGGGGTATGGCGACCTGGGCTATGTGCTCAAGGACGAGGCGGTGATGGCGGAGGCGCGCCGGTGGATCGACGCGGCCATCGCGTCGCAGCGCGAGGACGGCTGGTTCGGACCGCGCGAACTGCTCACCAGCCTGAACGGCAAACCGGACCTGTGGCCGCACATGGTGATGTTGAACGTGTTTCAGTCCTACCATGAGGCCACCGGCGACCGCCGGGTGCTCGACGTGATGACGCGTTACATGCGCTGGCAGAACCAGCTCCCGGTCAGCGCGTTTGGCGAGGGCTATTGGCCCAAGGTCCGCGCGGGCGACAATATCGAGAGCGTTTTCTGGCTCTACAACCGCATCGGGGAAGCCTGGCTGCTGGACCTGGCGCGCAAGATTCACCAGGGCATGGCCCGGTGGGACACGGACATCATCAACTGGCACAACGTGAACCTCGCGCAGGGCTTCCGGGCCGGCACGGTCGCCTGGCCGCTGACAAAAGATCCCGTCCACCTCAATTCCGCCGAGCGGAATTACAGCAAGCTCATGGGGATGTACGGGCAGTTCCCGGGCGGCGGGTTTGTGGGCGACGAGAACTGCCGGCCGGGCTTCGACGATCCGCGCGGCGGCATCGAGACCTGCGGCATCGTCGAGTTTACGCACAGCTTCCAGATGCTGATGCGCATCACCGGCAACCCGCTCTGGATCGACCGCTGCGAGGACATCGCCTTCAACAATTTCCCGGCGTCCATGCCTGCGGATCGAAAGGGCCTGCACTACATCACCTGCGCCAACCAGGTCCAGCTCGACCGCCAGAACAAATCCCCCGGCATCCAAAACGGCGGGACCATGTTTTCCTACAGCCCCTTCGAGGTCTATCGCTGCTGCCAGCACAATGTCTCGCACGGCTGGCCCTACTACGCCGAGGAACTCTGGCTGGCCACGCCCGATCACGGCCTCTGCGCCTCGCTCTACGCCGCGTCCGAGGTCGCCGCCAAGGTGGGGTCGGGCGTCACCGTCCGCATCAGCGAGGAGACCGATTACCCCTTCAGCGAGCGGATCGTGTTCCGGGTGTCGCTGCCTTCCGCAACCGCGTTTCCGCTCTACCTGCGCGTGCCCCGCTGGTGCGAAGGCGCCGCCCTGAGCCTCAACGGCCAAAGCCTCCCGGCCCCGGCCCGGCCTCTCAGCTACCTGCGCGTGAACCGCGAATGGAAGGATGGCGACGTGCTGACCCTGCAGTTGCCCATGAAAGTCGCGGTGCGCAAGTGGGCCAAGAACAAGGATTCCGTCTCGGTCGAACACGGTCCGCTGAGCTACTCGCTGGCCATCAAGGAACGCTGGGTCAAGTACGGCAATCGCAACCCCAACTGGCCGGAGTGGGAGGTCTTTCCCGACTCGGACTGGAACTACGGCCTGGTGCTGGCCGGCGCCGACCCGGCCCGGTCCTTCGAGGTGGTGCGGTCGGACAAGCCCCTGGCGCCCCAGCCGTTCACCCCGGAAACCGCGCCGGTGCGCATCAAGGCCCAGGCGCGCAAAATTCCCGGCTGGCAGGTTGACCGCCTGAACATGGTCGGGCGGCTCCAGCAGAGCCCGGCCCGAACCGTCGAGCCGGTCGAGACGGTCTCGCTCATTCCCATGGGCGCCGCCCGGCTTCGCATCAGTTCGTTCCCAACCGTCACCACCGGCCCGGAGGGAACCGAATGGGTGGCCCCCGCCAAACCCAAGCCCTCGGCCTACAAGGCCAGCGCGTCCCACTGCAACGACACCGACACGGTCGAGGCCCTCGGCGACGGCGTCGAGCCCTCGAGCTCCGGCGACCAGAGCGTGCCGCGCATGACCTGGTGGCCGCACCGCGGCACGGCCGAGTGGGTCCAGTTCGATTTCGGCAAGCCCGTCAAGCTCTCCGAGGCGGCGGTGTATTGGTTCGACGACACCGGCGTCGGCCAATGCCGCGCGCCCGAAAGCTGGCGGGTGCTTTGCCAGGTCGGCCAGGAATGGAAGGAGCCCGCCGGCCTCCGCATGGACCCCGTGGCCCGCGACAAATACAACCGGGCCTCGTTCGAGGCCGTGGAAACGACGGCGCTGCGCCTCGAGGTGAAACTCAAGGCGGGCTTCAGTGGCGGCATTCTCGAATGGAAGGTCAAATGAATCTCTTCACGCGTTTCCGCCTGGCGGCCACGGCTCTGGCCTGCGTGCCTATTCTGGCTGCGGCCCAGCCGACCAACGCCCCCATCCAGACGGGCCAGGGGCATCCGTTCGTCTGCACGGATTATTCCCAGGGCAAGGTCTTCATTGTCTCGAAGGCCGGCCAGGTGGAATGGGAATACGCCGTCACCTCGTGCAACGATCTCTGGGTGTTGCCCAATGGGAACCTGCTCTTCAACACCGGCCATGGGGTCAAGGAAGTCACACGCGACAAACGCATGGTGTTCGATTACCAGTCCAAGAGCGAAATCTACGCCTGCCAGCGCCTGACCAATGGCAACACGTTCATCGGCGAGTGCTCGTCGGGTCGGCTGCTCGAGGTCGCCCCCGATGGCGCGATCGTCAAGGAGCTTCGCCTTTTGCCGGAAGGCAAGGACGGCGGACATGTCTTCATGCGGAACGCCCGCCGCCTGCCCAACGGTCATTACCTGGTGACGCATTATGGCGAACAGGTGGTCAGGGAATACGACGGGCAGGGCAGGGCGGTCATGGAAATCCCCGCCGTCGGCGGACCTCATAGCGCGGTTCGGCTGCCCAACGGGCATACCCTGATCTCGTGCGGCGACCGGCCGGGGGGCTCGAAGGTGTTCGAGGTCGATGCCCAGGGCCGGGTGGTCTGGGAGGTCAAGGGCGACGAATTGCCGGGCATCAGCCTGAAGTTCATGGCCGGCTTTCAGCGCCTGCCCAACGGGAACACGGTCATGTCAAACTGGCTGGGGCATGGCCAGTTTGGACGCGCTCCCCACCTGATCGAGGTCACTCCGGACAAGAAGGTGGTGTGGACGTTTGCCGACCACAAGACCATGAAGACCATCTCCAGCATCATCCTGCTGGACGTGCCTGGAGACCCCCTGACCGGCGGCATTCTTCATTAAACGCCCCATGGTAGGGCGAGGCTCCTGCCGAGCCGCAATGGTCCGCGCCACCCCAACGGCTCCGCGGGAGCGTCGCCCTACCGAGCCGGGGGGCAACGATAGCGACTGTCATGCGTTACGGCGCCCCGTGGTAGGGCGAGGCTCCTGCCGAGCCGCAATGATCCGCGCCACCCCAACGGCTCCGCGGGAGCGTCGCCCTACCTGAGAGGGTGACTGGTGACTGGGGGCTCCGCGGGAGCGTCGGCCCCCAGCTATTATGCAAGGTCGAAGCGATCCAGGTTCATCACCTTGGTCCAGGCGGCGACAAAGTCCTGCACGAACTTCTGTTGCGCGTCGGAGCTCCCGTAAACCTCCGCCAGGGCGCGGAGCTGGGAGTTCGCCCCGAAGACGAGATCGACGCGCGTGGCGGTCCACTTCAATTCGCCGGTCTTCCGGTCACGGCCTTCGAACGCGTCCGCCTCCTTCGAGACCGGCTTCCACTCCGTGCCCATGTCGAGCAGGTTCACGAAGAAGTCGTTGGTCAGCGTTTCCGGGCGTTTGGTGAAGACGCCGTGCGGCGCTCCCCCGAAGTTGGCGTTCAGCGCGCGCAGGCCGCCCACCAGCACCGTCATTTCGGGCGCGGTCAGGGTCAGCAGTTGCGCTTTATCGATGAGCAGCGCTTCGGCCGGCAGGCTGTATTTGCCTTTGAGGTAATTGCGGAAGCCGTCCGCGATGGGTTCGAGCACGCCAAAGGACTCCACATCGGTTTGCTCCTGCGAGGCGTCCATGCGTCCCGGCGTGAAGGGAACCGCGATCTCGACGCCGGCGTTCTTCGCGGCTTTCTCGATGGCCGCGCAGCCGCCCAGGACGATCAGGTCGGCCAG
>JAKLEJ010000024.1 GCA_022711695.1 Verrucomicrobiota bacterium
TTTCAAAGGCGAGCCGGCCGCCGCTCAATGTGGCGGGCGTCTCCCCGGCGCGCGCTCCGGCGCCGTCCAACGCATAAGCCCTGGCGCGTTTGGCGGCGGTCGTCAGCGTGAGGCGCGCGGCAATGCCCTCGCAGATCGTCGGCGCGCTGCCCCACTTGTTGCCCACACTGGTGTGGTCGGTGTTCCAGCCCATGCCTGTGTTCTCGACGTTGCCCGCCGCCGCCAGGAGCAGGCGGCGCGATCGGGCCAACGGCCGGCCGTCGGCCGCGTTGAGGCACAGCACGGCAAAAGCACGGGGATTGGATTTCACGTCGAACTCCGCTCCCTGGAGCTTCGTCGTTCTGCCGGCGCATCGTCCTGCCACGACCTTGGCGGCCGGCGCGTCCACGGTATAAAGCCCCGCCTCCGTGTCCCACGCCACCGGAGACGGGAGCCCCTTCGTCGCCTCCATTTCCAGCTTGCCGGCCGGCGCGAAGAGCACCTCCTGGCGGTGTGTGAGCAAGTCGCCCAGGGCCAAGCCCCCCCTTCGCCACGCCTCCGACATGGAAACATTCTCCGCGGTAAGCTCCTCGACCTCGGCGGCGGGAATCCTCAGGAGGGCCCTCTCCGTCGCGGGCGGAACATCGCCCCGCCGGAACATCAACGCGGCCGCAGGGAGGAAGGCGAGCTTGGCAGGATGCTGCCGCAGGGCAAAGTAGCCCGCGATCCGGCGGACGTTGGAATCCGTCCCGCCCCAGTCGAACTGGAACAGTCCGTCCCAATCCTGGAGTGCGGCGAAACTGGCAATCATCGGGAACATCTCCGCCGCGTAGTGGCTGGGGGCTGGATGATCGTATTCGCTGACGGTGTAAGGCCTGCCCGCCACACGATACAGGCCCAAGTGGGCCAGGTTGCCCCCGTTCTTGTCGGCCGCCATCGGGGTGTTCCGAATGCTCCAATTCGCGCTGTCCCATGGCCTGCCTGGGAAGTTCGGGTGCTGCCAATAGGCGTGCATATCGACAAAATCGTTGAACGATTCCCGGTAGGTCCCGGCGATGCCGCCGTAGCTTGCCTGTGTGTCGATAATGGCGGCTTCGACCCCCAGTTCCTGCTTCAGGAACGCGCGCATGCCGTCGGTGTAAGCCCGCTCGGTCTCGGCCAGAAAACGCGTCCAGGCCAGGCCGCGGGGCGAGTTCGGCGTGCGCGCCGGCGCCTCAACGTTGCCCGCCTCGACAGACTCGCCCGGCTTGAGCCCCAGCGATCCGCCGCGGCGCAGCGTGAGATTCCTGACCGAGAAGTTCCCCGGCGGTCCGCCGCCCACGACGATGTCGAAGCGCACCGCGCCCGGCTCTGTGCGCGCCGCGCGGAAAGCATAGCTGAAACGCCTCCACTCCGGCCCCAACTCGGCCTCCTCCGCCAGCCCGCAATTGCGCCAGTCGGCTTTGTTGAGGCGCGTGCTCAGCGGCAGCCGGCGCGGAAGGTCGGAACGCGCGCCGAACTCCAGGGTATAGAGTTGCCCTTCCTGCAAGGTGAGCCCCGGCCAATGCAACTGGGCGTGCCAGCTCACCTCCGGCGCTTTCAGCAGGGAGACGCGCGTCTCGCCGGCCTCGCCATGGGTCACCGCCACATACTGGCCGCCTTGGGCGGTCGGCTTTGCCGGCAGCAGATCCGGCCCCAATTCCTCGCTCCCGCCCCAGTCGGACGCCAGTTTTGCCGTGGCCCCGTAGCGGGCCTTGAGCCAGGCGTTCCACTTCTTCAGCGCCTCCGCCCGGTAATGCTCCGGCAGCGATCCCACCTTGAGCTGCAGCAGCGAGTTCTCGTTATTGATCTCCACAATGGCCACCGCGGGCTCCCTGGCGTAGGGCGTCTTGGTGTAGGGATTGGCATGAGTGAGCAGCGCGCGGGCGTAATCGCGCTGCATGCGGACCATCTGGTCGTCGATCTTATCGAGGCCCTTCCCGTAGCTCGGCAACTGCGCCTGCCTTTCGCGGTTTCCCGCCAGGCCGTCAGGAAAGTCCTCCCCTTCCCAGTAATTGCGCGAGACATGCAGATTGAGGTTCGCGTAGATGCCATGGCGCTTCAGGGCGGCAATAAAATAGTCCAGCCGGTCGAGCTGCTCGGGGTCGAATTCGTTCTTCTTTGGCGCGCCAGCCTTCCAGATGCCGCGGGGCGCGGCCTGGTTGTCCATGTGATGGAAACGGATGCAGTTGATCCCCAGGCTCGCCAAACGGGCGGCCAGTTTGTCAGCGGTTTCGTGGTCGGGAAAGCAACTCCCAAAAGTGAAGTTGCTCGCCAGAAAACGAAGCCGCTTCCCGTTTCCATCCACGAAATGCCCGGCCCGCGGCCGCACAAAGCCGTGCCGGCCCGCCGGGCGGTCGTTGAGCCAGGAAAGGTCCACCACCGATCCGGCGGCCGGCGTGTCCAACCCGGGGATAACGAAGGGAAACATCGGCTCCGCCGCCGCTCCGAGAAGCAAGCCTATGGCTAGAACGGCCAAGCCCGAGAGAATGCTGCCAGTCTTCATAATGGTGCTCGAACAGCGCGGTCTTCCGCCGGCTGGCTCTCAACCCCGCTGCTTGGAGGGATTGAAAACCGCCGAGGTCGTCCACGCAAGCTCGCCCTGCCTCGGATTCTGACGAGACCGCGGCGGACATGCGGAGAACGATGGAATGCGTTTGCCTCGGCTCGCCCGCGAATTTGTGAGCAAGCACGGACTGGCGGCCTCTCCGATCCTGGCCGACGGTCGTTTGTTCTGCCTGGCCGAAGACGGCTCCGCCACTGTCATCGCCGCCGACCGGCAGTTCCGACGATTGGCTCGCAATCTCCTCGAAGGGCCCTGCAAGGCGTCGCCAGCCGTCTCGGACGGCCGGATCCTTATCCGCTCACAAGGCGCGCTGTTCTGCATTCGAAGCGCCAGGGGCGGCTCCTGAGCCGATCCAGCCACGTTTCACCGCCGCCTGCCCCAAGGCCCCACGCTTGATCCGGCTTTCAGCCGGAGAAACGCATAAGCCTGTTTGCGGAGCGAAGTCACGCCCAGCTCGATGTTCCTGCAGATGTCGCTAACCTCCAAAGCATAAAATGCCGATACATCAGCCAGAGATGGAATCACCATGTCGTGAGCGGATGAGCACAAGACCGGCGAAAGCGTCGGGGCGCTTATTCATGGCTCGAGCGATGCCAATCCACGCTCCCCAAAGACCGGAACTCGTTGCGCAAGACGAGCGCCCGGAGTCATCTGGCCGATGCCCGATCGGGCAAGGTTCGAAACCTGGATCCGCATTTCCTCGACTTCTGCCCCCATATTGGGGTAAAATGACCGCGTTATTCAAATGAACATTTCAGCACCTGCAATCATGAGACGCCAGACCTGGCTTATGGCCGCCGCCGTCCTCTCCCTTGCCTTTCTCGTTGGCCCGGGCTGCTCCCAGCAGCAGAAGAAGGAGCGCCACCTCAAGCGCGCTGAGAAATACTTCGCTGCCGCCGAATACGAAAAGGCTGCCATCGAGTATCGCAACGTCCTTCGCTTCGAGCCCACCAACAACACCGTCTTTCTCCGGATGGCACAGATTCTCCTCGAACAGGGGCTGCCGCTTCGCGCCCTCCAACTCATCCAGGAGACTCAACTGCGCCTGGACGATCTCCGGTTGCGCCTCCTTCAGGCCGAAGTCCGCGGCGCCCAGGGTGACCGCGCCGGCGCCCGCGCCGAGGTTCTGGAAATCCTCTCGCGCGACCCCACCAATACCGACGCCCTGGTCTTTCTTGTCAACAGCTCCGTCGGCGCCCAAGCGGTCGCTGAAACCGAGGCGCGCCTGAAACAGATCGAGCAGCAGGTCGGTCCGGCGGCCCCCGTGCAACTGGCGCAAGCCATCCTCATGGGACAGCAGGGCAAGACTCAAGAGTCCGAGGCCCTGCTGCAGCGGGTGATCCAGAGCTCGCCCAACCTTCCGCACGCGCACGCCCAGATGGCTCAGCTCCACCTCTCCCGCACCAATCTCGCCGCCGCCGACCAGGAGCTCGCCCTGGCCGCCCGGGCCGCGCCCCTCCGTTCTCCCTTTCGCGTGGCCCACGCGCGCGCCAAAGCCGCCACCGGCAAGTTGGACGAAGCCCGCGCCATCCTCATGGAGATTCATAAGCAGGCCCCGGACTACGTCCCTGCCGCCATGCTCCTGGCACGCGTCGAACTGCAGGACAAGAAGCCCGATGCCGCTCTTTTGGCGGTGGACCGCGTCGTGCGCCTGGACCCAACGGGGCTGGAGGCGCGCGAACTGCGCAGCCAAATTTTCCTGGCGCAAAAGCGGCCCGACCGGGCCGTTCAGGAGTGGGAGGACTTCGACCAGCGCATCCGGCCCAACCCCGTCGTCAAGCTCCACCTGGCGCGCACCTACCAGCGAACCGGAGACAGCCAAAAGGCCCTCCTCTGCCTCGACCAGGCGATTCGTTTGAGTTCAAACCGATTGGACGGGGTGGCCATGGAAGCGCGCCTGCTCCACGCCCGCCTGGCGCTGAACCTCCAGAACCCTGCCATCGTCGCCGACGAACTCCGAACCCTGCTTCAGCGGACCAACTCCATCGATGCCCGGGTGCTCCTGATCGAGGCCCAGCGCCGCAACAAGCGACTCGATGAGGCGCTCAGCACCTGCCGCGCGCTGATCAAGGACTACCCACAAAACCCCAGCTTCCCCTTCCTGCTGGGCACCTTGATGCGCCAGCAGGGCAGCCTCAACGAGGCCCGCAGCGCTTTCCGCCGCAGCCTCGATCTCTCCCCCGGCAACCTGCTGAGTCTCTACCAGCTCGTCGATGTGGAAATTGCAGCCGCGGATCAGGACGCCGCGCTTCGCCTGATCCAGGCCGAGGCCGTCAAGCGGACCAACTCCCCCGCCCTGAAATACCTCGAAGGCCGCGTCTATGCCTCGCGGCGCCAGTGGTCGGAGGCGGAGGCCGCCCTCAAGAACTGCATCGAGATCGAGCCCAACTTCTCTGGCGCCTACCAGATGCTGGCCAACATCTACCTGGCCAACACCAATCTTGCGGCGGCCGCGCGCGAGATGGAGAGCCTGGTGCGCAAGCAACCGCGCCAAGCCCGCGGCCTGATGACGCTGGGGACGATCTACGAGGCCATGGAGAAATACGACCTGGCGCGCGGTGCCTACGAAAAGCTCCTGACAACTCATCCCGACTTTGTGCCCGGCCTCAACAACCTGGCCTACCTGCTGGGCACGCGCCTCAACCAGTTGGACAAAGCCCTCGAGTTGGGTCAGAAGGCCGCCAGCGTGGCCGACGACGACGCGGCGGTGGCTGACACGCTGGGGTGGATTTACCACCTTCGGGGAGAACACCAGAAGGGCTTGCCCTACCTGCTGCAGGCGGCCGAGAAATACCCGAGCCAGCCGACCATCCAGTATCACCTCGGCGTGACCAGCTACATGCTCGGGCAGGCGGACACGGCGCGGGCGGCTCTGAAGCGGGCGGTGGCGGCCACGGAGCCATTTAAGGAAAGGCAGGATGCCCAGCGCTACCTGGCGCAGCTCGACAGCGCCGCCGGCGGCGCGGGCGGCGAGGATCTGGCGGCCCTCGAGAGCCGGGTCAAGGCCCAGCCCAAAGACCTGATCGCCCGCTCGCTGCTGGCGGCTCGCTACCAGCGCGATGGTCAGGCCCAGAAGGCCGCCGCGGAATACGAGGAAGTCCTCAAGCAGAACCCCCGTTCCGCCCAGGCTGCCCTGAGGCTTGCCCAGCTCAACGACGGGCTCCTCCAGAATCCCGCGAAAGCGCTCGAATTCGCGCGCAAGGCGCGCGACCTCTCTCCCAACGACGCCGAGACAGCGGCCTTGCTTGGGCGTCTCGTCTATCGCAACGGCGACCACACCCAGGCCTACGGTCTTCTCCAATCGGCCGCGCGCTCGCTGGCAACCCAGGCGGATGTTCAGTTCGACGCCGCCTGGGCCGCCTTTGCCGTGGGCCGGGTGGCCGAGGCGGAGCAAGCCATGAAGCGCGCCCTCGAGGCCGAGCCCCAGTTCAAGAAGGCCGACGCCGCCAAGTCCTTTGCCGCCATGGCCGCCCTGTGCCTGAACCCGGCGGGCCTGGTCCAAAGCCAGGGACAGATCGAGCAGTTGCTCAAGGCGGATCCGAACCACGGCCCGGCGCTCCTGGCCCAGGCAGCCCTCTTGCGACAGAAGGGGCAGGGACAGGCGGCAGCCGCCGCGTACCAGAAAGTGCTGACCCAGTATCCGAAATGTGTGGTTGTGGCCCGCGAACTGGCCCTGCTTTACGCGGCCGACCCGGCCCAGGCCCAGAAGGCGCACCCGCTCCTGGTCCAGGCGCGGGAAAGCTATCCGGATGACGTGGAAGTGGGCCGAGCCCTGGGCGTGCTCAGTTACCAGCGCAGGGAGTACCGATACGCCGCCACGTTGTTGGAAACGGTCGTGCGCGCCCGGCCCAGCGACACCGAGGCCCTGTTCTACCTGGGTATGGCGCAGTGCCAGAGCCGGGAAACGGCCCAGGGCAAAGCCAACCTTCAGAAAGCGATTGCCGCCGGGCTGAAGGAACCGCTCCTCTCCGAGGCGAAAAAGACGGCCGAGAGCGTCAAATAGGGCTCACCCTGGCCAGACTCTCCTCTCCGCCAGCCCGCAGGGGTTCCTGCGGGCTTCTTTGTCTCCACGTCTTGGGACAAGACTTCAACTCGGCGAACCATCGCGCCCCTCTTTGCCCAATCCAGCTCTTCCCTGTGGCGCCAGCCCGCCCTCCTCGCAAGGTTTGGGCGCCGAGGTCGCCAAGTCCGATGTGCCAAGACCCGAATCCCTCCGTGAGGCGGTGGGCCAGGCAACCCGCCGGATGACGAAGGCCTATGGCTGCGCAGAAGCGCCGCCGGACTCCGCGATGAACACCAGGCCGGCGAAGTGGATCGAGCCGCGGGTCCGGCGGGACGAGCCGTCCAGCAGCAACGGGCAATCCAACCGCAGCGCGCCGTGCCGGATGCCGTCGTTGGCGCCGCCCCAATGGCCGGCGTGGCGCAGATCCTCCAGGTCAAAGGTCACCCATCGCCAGCCGGTCCAGTCCAGGGCGGGTCCGTTGGGCTGGAAGGTCTGGCCGCCCGCGTCGGTCACACGCATCCGCAGCAGGTTTCCGGAATTGTCTCCGTGCACCCACAGACCGAGGGCGCGCGTTCCCTCCGGAACCGGGATGGGATTGGGAGCGGCTGCGGCGCACCGCACGAAGCGCCAGCCGCTCTCAAAGTCATAATCCAGCCGCCAGGCTTTCGGGAAGGGCCGAGGCTCACCCAAGGGGGCCTCGGTCTCCATCAGGCTGGCAGAGGCCCGAATCTTGGAATCGCCATCCAAGTGGCTCTTGAAAGGGACCGATGCCAAAGGCTGGAATCGGGCCGTGATCCTCTCGGACACGCTTTTGCCGTCGGCGCTGAACAGTTGCGCGGCGGCTCGGAGACGGTCCGCTGGCGCCGGCGCTTCCAGGAACGCCTCGCGCGTCGCCGGCTCGATCCTCAGCGGCAGACGACGTCCATTAACCTCGGCGGCGCCGTCAAACCGGCTGGCGGACGGGTTCCGAACGACGAGCAGGACCCCGGCGCCGCCTGGCGCCAACACGGCTTGGAGCGGATTGGAGAGGCGGAAAGACAGGGTCTCGGCGGAGCGGACACCCGGCGCGGCTGTCCGATCGGAGGATGCGTCCCGGAAGACCGCCTCCAGAATCGCTTCAATGGTTTCGGGGCTGCGGTGTTGCGGCTGGAACTGGAGGCTCGTTACCGCGGTGGCGCCGGCGCCCAGGGTGAAATTAGTAACCACCGAACCGGAGGCCCAGCGCAGGCTCAGGCCGGCCTGTAACGGAGCCGAGAAGGGGTTGGCGACCCGGACAGGCAGAGCCACGCCGGCTGTCGAGCCGCCCTCGACCAGCACCGGGGGCGGGACATCGAGCTGCCAGGCCGCCTGGAGCGCCAGCAACCGGCTGGGCTTCTTCAGGGAAAGATACTGGGGCGCGGCATCGAGCGCCAACGTGACGGCCGAGCCCTGGCCGGAAAGCGTCAGCGGCCGCCCCTGCCCGTCCACCGCGGCAATGTCGCTGGCTTTGACTCCGAGTTCGACCGGCAGCGGGTGCGGCTGCCCGGTCGTCCACGCGGCCACCTTCTGATCGCCGGCCCGGTTGACGATCAGAAGCGCAAAATCGTCGCGGCTGTCGGTGGGCAGCCGGCGGGCGATGCGGCAGCCGGCGAGTTGCCGCGCCAGGGTTTGCATGGCCAGGTAGCTGGGTTTGAGGGCCAGGTTGTTGCTGACCGTGCCGAAGTTGTGCTCGTTGTAGGCCGGGTCGAGCCCGTCGTTCTTCCAGTCGTACCAGATGGAGATGGGCACACCGCAAAGGAGGTTGTGCAGTTGCTGGCGCGCCAGGTAAGCGGCCTGCTGCTCGAGGGACAGCCCTTTGCTGTGCGTGGGGTATCCCCACTCGCCGCTGAGAAGGGGGATGGATCTGCGCAAAGCCGGGGCCAGCCGCTCGATCGTTGCCCGCAATTGCGCGTAATCCGCGGCCGCGGTTTCAGGCGCCTGCGAACGATACGGATGCACGCTGACCGCGTCCAGGCTGGCCAGCACCCCCGGCGCCGCCAGCAATTCCTCGAAGAACGGCCAGGGAAACCCCGACGAAGCCGGCGCCACGATGGTCGCCACGGGATCGGCCTCTCGCACTGCTTTCGTCGTGGCTTGCACCAGCGCGATGTAGTCCTTCACATTCGGCTTGGGTTTCCAGAAGCCGATGTTGGGCTCGTTCCAGATTTCCCAAATCACCCGGCGCCCCTTGAACCGGGCCGCGGCGGCCCCGGCCCACCGGGCGAAAGCCTCCACACTCTCCGGCTTGGCGGGCGAGGCGGTGTCGCGCCGATCCTGCCCTGACACGGGGTCGCGGCTGACGATGGAGTCCTCGTAGAGCCCGTTCGAGTAATCCAGGAGGTAAATGGCGCGCAGCCCGCGCTTTTCCAGGTTGGCGGTCAACTCGTCATAAGCCGCCCAGTCGTACTCGCCCCTCTTCCTCTCGATGCCGCCCCAGCCGAAATCCATGCGGATGAACTTGAAGCCAGCGGCGGCGATCAGGTCCAGGTCGCGCTCGTGGCCGCGGGTGAAATGGATGTTCACGCCGGCGCCTTCGGGCAATACCAGCGGGGGAAAGTCGGCGCCCGGGGCGCCCGCCGCCAGCAGCCAGGCGAGGGACGCAGCAGAAATGGTCTTCATGCCTCCGAGTGTACCCGCGCGGGCCAGGCGCGTTACAGGAAAATCAGCACGCCCGGCCGGCCTACCGGAAGCCTTTCCAGGCCTTGACGGCCAGAAGGAGCGGCGGCGCGCACAGGAGCAGGGCGGCGCCCAGCGCCGCCGCGGCCAGGCCGTAGCGGGCCTGCGCCGCAAACACGGCGCCGCCGCCCAGCGCCGCGAGAGTCAGCAACCCCAGACCGTAAACGGCAGGCCGCCGCCCCTCGTTCAAGCCCCGCCCAACAAGGAGCACAAGCAGGCCGGCAGCCACGCCGCCCAGGCCGGTGGCCAGGGCCGAGTGCCGGCCGGTGGCGATCAGCTTGAGGAGGGCATCCAGCGCGGAGACGGCCATGGCCCCCGCCCCCAGGAAAAGCAGCAGGACACCGTAAAGGCGGATTGCCTTCGACAACGGCGTGACCGCGGTACGCCGCGAACCGGATCGCTGCCGGTATTGATCCAGAACGACCGCCACAATGATGACCGCCCCGGTGACCAGCCTCTTGGTCTCGTCCTTGGCGCCCACGGCCGCCAGGCCGTTGTTCAGCACCGCGATGATCAACACGCCGAAGAACGTCCGGAGAACCGACCCCCGCCCGCCCATCAGGCTGGTGCCGCCGATGACCGCCGCGGCAATGGCTTGCAGCTCGAAGCCGGTCCCGGCATTGGGATTGGCCGACTGGAAGCGCGAGCAATCGATGATGGCGGCCAGCGCCACCAGCAGGCCGGTCAGCACATACACCGCCAGCTTGACCGGACGGGGATCGATCCCGGAGAGCCGCACCGCCTCCTCGTTCGTGCCGATCGCCACCAGGTAGCGTCCAAAGACCGTCCCAGTGAGCACCAGTTGCGCCGCCACCACGATGACCAGCGCCACCAGGAAGGGCAGCGACAGCCCCAGGCCGGGCATTGTCCAGGCGGCGATCCACTCGACCTTCGAGCCGATGTAAAGCGTCTGGGATTTGGCGATGAAATGCGCGCCGCCCCGCGCAATCTCCATCATGCCCAGAGTGACGATGAACGAGGGCAGCGTCCAGCGGATGGAGACGAGGCCGTTGAAGGCCCCGCAGGCCGCCCCGACCAGGAGGGCCAGCAAGAGGGCTTCCCAGAGCGGCAGGCCGCCCTGGACCAGGCCCACCCCCAGCACGATCCCACAGAGACTCAGCACCGAACCCACCGAAAGGTCGATTCCGGCGATGATCAGCACATAGGTCATGCCCGTGGCGATGAGCATGGCCGAGGGGATCTGGTTGGCGATGGTCCGGAACGTGGTGGCACTGAAGAAATTCTGGGTCGAGAAGCTGAAGATCGCCACCAGCGCCAGCAGCGCGACCACCAGGCCCAGGTAATCCGCCAGCGCGCGCCGGAGGCGAACCGCTTGGGTGGGAGAGTTCTCGCTCATGATTCGTTCCCCAGGTAGCCGCTCAAGGCGGCGGCCATGATCTTGTCCTGGGTCCATTCCCCGCGCCGGAAGACGGCGGCCACGCGGCCGGCGGACATCACCGCAATCCGGTCGCAGATGCCCAGGAGCTCTTTCAGATCGGAAGAAACGACGAGCACAGCCTTGCCTTCGTCGGCCAACTGGCCGAGCAGGCCGTAGATCTCGAACTTCGCGCCGACGTCGATCCCGCGGGTGGGCTCGTCGAAGATCAGGATGTCGCAGTCGCGGTAAAGCCATTTGGCCAAAACCACCTTCTGCTGGTTGCCGCCGCTGAGTTCGACCACCCGCTGCTCGACCGTGCCGCAGCGCAGCCGCAGGCGGTCGCGCCATTTCTCGGCGACGGCGCGTTCGGCCTCGCGCCGCAGCCAGAAGCCGAACCGGGCCAGGGGCCCCAATCGGGCCAGGGTGGTGTTGGCGCGGATCGACAGACCCAGCAGCAGTCCCTGCTCCTTCCGGTCTTCCGTCAGCAGGGCGATGCCGGCGCGGACCGCCTCGCGTGGCGAGTTCAGCTTCGCGGGCGTCTCCGACCCTCTCAAATACACAGCGCCTCCGTCGGTTTGGTCAGCCCCAAAAACTAGCCGCATGGTCTCGGTGCGGCCTAAACCCATCAGGCCGGCAAAGCCCAGTATTTCGCCATGATGCGCCTCGAAGCCCGCGCCGCGGACCGCGTCGCCCCGGCGCAGGCCGCAGGCGCGCAGGGCCACCGGTCCCGGGGCGCCTCCCCGCCGATGGACGGCCTCGCCGATCTCGCGCCCGACCATGAGACGCACGATCTCATCGAGCGGGGTCTCCGCGGCCGAGCGGGTGGCCACGAGCCGGCCGTCGCGCAAGACGGTGATCCGATCGGCGAGGCGGCGGATTTCCTCCATGCGGTGCGAGATGTAAACGATCCCCACCCCGCGGCCCCGGAGCAGGCGGATTTGCTCGAAGAGCAGCTCGATTTCGGGGTCCGTGAGAGCGGCGGTGGGCTCGTCCAAAATCAGGACCTCGCACTTGCGGGAGAGGCCGGCGGCAATCTCGACCAGTTGCTGCTGGCCCACGCCAAGGGTCTGGACCTGCCGCGACGGATGAACGGCGTCGAGGCCCACCTGGGCCAGCACGGCGCGGGCCTGGGCCTGGAGCTGCCCCTGGTCGATCCAGCCCCAGCGGTGCGGCAGTTGGTCCAGGAACAGGTTCTCGGCCACGCTGAGGTTGGCGATGAGGTTCAACTCCTGCATCACCATGCGCACCCCCTCATGCTCGGCGGCCTTGCGGCTGGCGGGCGCGTAAGCCCGGCGGCCGAGGGTCATGGTTCCCGCATCGGGCGCGACCAGGCCGGCGATGACCTTGGAAAGGGTGCTCTTGCCGGCGCCGTTCTCGCCTACCAGAGCGTGAACCTCGCCCCGGCGCAGCTCCAACGTCACTCCCTCGAGGGCAAAGGAGGCATACGACTTGGCGACGCCCTCCAGCGCCAGCAAGGGCGGGCCGCCGGATTCTGGGGCCGGGCCGGTCACTTGGCCGTGATCAGGTCCACCTGGGTCTCGCGGTCGGCCGGCGGCGTTCTAGTCTTCAACACCTCGAGGGCGTACTCGATGCCGAAGACGGCCAGTTGGTCGGCATGCTGGTCGGCCGTCACCAGGATGCGGCCCTCCTTGAGCAACTGCTGCACGGCCGAAATGTTGTCATAGCCCGCCACGATCACCTGGTCGAGCTTGCCGGCGGCGCGGAGCGCGGCGATGGCCCCCAGCGCCATGCTGTCGTTCGAGCACAGGAACGCCTTGAGGTCCGGGTGTTCGGTCAGCACCGCGGCGGCCACCTGGTTGGCTTTGTCGGTCTCCCAGAACCCGGATTGCGAACTGACGATCTTCATGCCGGCGGCGTTCATGGCGTCGTGAAGGCCGAGGCGGCGCTGCACGCTGTTGAACGCGTTGGGCGGCCCTTCGATCACGGCCACCTTGTCGCCGGCCTTGAGCTTCTTTGCCACCACGTCCCCCACGGCGCGCGCCCCCTTCCGGTTGTCCGGCCCCACGAACGGAATGCGGGCCTTCTTGTCCGCCAGCACCGCGTCGTCGAACTTGTTGTCGATGTTGATGACCACAACGCCGGCGTCCTGCGCCTTCTTGCAGACGGCCACCAGCGCCTTCGAGTCGGCCGGCGCGATCACGATCGCGTCCAGCTTCTGGGCGATCATCTGTTCCACCAAGTCGATTTGCTTGCTGATGTCCAGTTCGTCCTTGATCCCGTTGCAGAGCAGGTCGTATCGGTCCGCGTGGGCCTTCTGGTGGGCGCGGGCCCCGTTTTCCATGGTCAGGAAGAACTCGTTGGCCAGCGATTTCATCACCAGGGCGATGCGCGGTTTGGAAGGGGCGCCCGCGGCGGCCTGGTCCTTTTGCTGACAGCCTGGAAGACAGAGAATGACCGCCAGGAAACCACCCCAAACCCCTGCGGCCCTGGCCATGAATTCGAGCATGCGCATAATGTTGTGCCTAAGAATCGTTCCGCGCCGGCGCGGCGCACGCGGCGGGCACGCTCCCGCTCGACGCGCTCCCCGGCTGACGGCCGTCACTGTGCGCCCGGCCCCAGCCGGACTTCAAGCCCGAATCCGGGCCAGGCCTCTGGCAAAAAGGGGCCGATCGGCGACAACCTCGGTTTGTTCGGCGCCCTGCGCGCGACGCGATCCGGTTCGGCCACCCAGATGGGCAAGAACTGGCCGTCTGGCGCGGCAGGGCCGGTTACGTGAGAAAGCAACCGTCGAGGAAATCCAGCATTGCTCCGAGTTGGCGGGACGAGAAGAACGGGGGTTTGGGGCCCATTCCGAAGACCCAGGCCGCTGCGAGCAAGCTCCACAGGTGGTAAAGGGCGGCCAGGATGGCTCCCACAACGGAGCACGTGTGGCGCAGGCTGCGGGCGTGGGTCCACGGGAACAGGAAAGCGAGGAGGGCATTGACAACCACTCCCAAAAGGAGGCTGGCGGGGCTGAGAGCCAGGCTCCCGAAGAACCAGAGGGGCACATCGCGAAGCTGGCGGCAGAAAACAAGGACCGCCAGGCAGGTGACGCCAACGATTGCGCCCGCCTGCAAAGGCAATGGCCTGACGCAGCCGAACAGAAGACGCTCCCTGGGCTTCAACCGCACTCTTGACGGTGGTGGTAATGGTGGCGGTTGCATGCTCATGGGCAGCCGGGCTGTTACTTGTCCTGCAGCGGCGCATGACAGGGCAATCGAAGGCCAGCCCTCCACACCCCTGCGGGCTGTTTCCAAGCTAACATCTGCGCGTCCGGCGTTGCCGTCAAATCCTCCTTCGGATCGAGAGGCGGTGGCCGGTGACTGGTGACTGGAACGGCTCCGTAGAAGCCCGCTCTCCCAGGGACATGAAGCATGGGGCATCGAGCGTGAAGGGCGGCGAAAGCTCGAGGACGGAGGACAACGAACTGCGAACGGGGGCGTGGGAGATGGGAGAGATGGGAGGCAGTGGCGTTTGCGTCTTGCTATTCCCCTGCCACGATGCTCTACTCGCAGTCGCAGCCAAGGGTTGGTGTAGTCATGGCGGAAGTCCACGAATCGGAGCGTTCGTGCCACCACCCTGGTCGCGCTGCACGTCAACTGTTGGCCACACTGAATGGACAAGAAGACTCAACAAACCACTCCTTTTATGAAGACCGAACCCACTCAGCATGTCGCCGCCGATGGCCGACCCTGGCCGAACGCAGCCGCCCTCCCCTCTGCTGCGACTCCGCCGCAGGCTTGCCCTCTGTTTGCGGTCGCCTTCCTTTTGTTGCTCTTGGTTTGGCCTGCCCTCGGGCAGATCCAGCCCAAACCAGCCACGCCCTTCACTGCCAGCAGCAATGCGGCCGTGTATGAAGTCCTGGACTTCTCGAACCAGCAGGACTTCCTGGATGCCAGGCAGGGGTTCATTGCCGGCCTCCAACCGCCTCGCGTCATTCCCAACGACATTCCCGCGTTCAACGCCCTGGGGTTCTATGCGTGGAACCTCGAGGACTATCAGTTCATCAGCGAGACCAACGCGCCCCCGAGCGTAAATCCCAGCCTGTGGCGGCAGGAACGTCTAAACAACATCAACGGCCTCTTCGAGGTCAAGCCAGGCCAGATCTACCAGGTCAGAAGCTACGAGCTCGCCACGATGAGCTTCGTCAAGACCGACAACGGCTGGATTGTGATCGACCCCCTCTCCAGCCGTGAAACCGCCCGCGCGGGACTCGCTCTCCTGCGCGCCCACGTTTCGCAGGCGCCGGTTGTGGCCATCATCTCCTCCCACAGCCATCTCGATCACTTCGGAGGAGTGCCCGGCATCCTCCAGGCGGAAGGCAAGTCCATCGCGCCCGATACCACTCCAGCCGGAAGCGCGGGGAGAATTCTCTATTACGCGCCCGGCGGATTCTACGAGGAGTCTCTTTCGGAAAACCTCTACCTCGCAAACTCGATGTACCGCCGCGCGGACTACATGTATGGGAGTTATCTCGCCAAAAGCGTTTTCGCGCATGTCGGGTCCGGTTTGGGCAAGACCACCGGGTTCGGCTCGGGACTGCTTTACCAGCCCACAACGGAGATCGTTCAGGACGGTCCGGTCGTGATCGACGGCCTCGAGGTGACCTTCCAATTGGCCCCCGGGACCGAGGCGCCGGCTGAGATGCACATGTTCTTCCCCGCGTACAACGCCTTGTGTCTGGGCGAGAACGTCTCCCACACCATGCACAACCTGCTGACCTCGCGCGGGGCCAAAGTGCGCGATCCCAAAGCCTTCGCCCAATACATCGATGCCGCCATCGACCTCTTTGGACCCCAAACACAAGTGATCATCGGCACCCACCACTGGCCGGTCTGGGGTAACGATCGCTGTCTGAAGCTTATGCAGGACCAGCGCGACATGTACCGCTTCTTCAATGACCAGGTCATCCGGATGGTCAACAACGGCATGAACATGGAGGAGATCGCCGAGGCCTTTGAACTGCCCACAGCCCTCGACCGAGAATTCCACAATCGCGGCTACTACGGCTCCATCAACCACAATGTCAAGGCCGTCGTTCAGCGCTACGTCGGCTGGTGGGACGGCAACCCCGCCAATTACTTCAAATACCCCGAGGAAGTCGCCGCCCGAAAATATGTCGAGTTCATGGGGGGCGAGGGCGCCGTGATCTCCAAGGCCCGTCAAAGCTACGCCCAAGGCGATTACCGCTGGGTTGCCGAGGTCATGAAGCACGTCGTGTTCGCCAATCCCACCAACCAGGAAGCCAAGAACCTTCAGGCCGATGCCTTCGAGCAACTCGGCTACTCCTTCGAGTCCGGCACTTGGCGCAATATCTTCCTCAGCGGCGCCGAAGAGCTCCGCAACGGGACTATCGGACCGCCCGTGAGCGCCAATCCCACCAACGCCCTCGGCCCGATGCCTCCCACCCTGATCTTCGACTACTTCAGCACCCTGATCAAAGGCAAGGAGGCGCAGGACATGCTGCTCACCATGCGTTTTCTCTTCACCGACACCAATCTGCCCCCCGCCGAAAGGAACATCTATGTGCAGCTAAAGAATGGCGTGCTGCGCTACAAGAGCAACAAGCCGGATGAGCCGGTCGGAACCACCTACACCCTCGCCCAGAACGATTTGCTTCGCCTGTTCGTGACTCCCACCAATTGGTCTGGCATTCAGGTCGCCGGGGATCCCACCGCCTTTGCCCAGATGGCCGCCTACTTCGATACCCACAATCGGCTCTGGAATATTCCCTTGCCGCTGGGTTATGACAACAGCCGCAGCAACAAGGTCAACCAGGTCTCCCTCACTGCCCCACAGCTCCTGGATAGTGCCGTCGTCTTCTCGGTCGTGGGGATACCGGGATACCAATATCGCCTGAACACAACCACCAATCTCGAGGAGTGGCAGCCCGTGACCACCAACACCTCCCCCTTCACGGTCACCAACCCACTGGCCCCCGGGGAGCCGCAGAAATACTTCCGGGCAACCGATTAGACCGGCATTCTTGTTTCGCGCGCCGGTCGTGGAGTCCGGTCGTGAGAGCGACGTGGGCGACAGGGGCAACCAGCCCAAGCCTCTTCGTACGGATCCGGCGCGGTGTTATCGAAATCCGCCTCTCACTGGATGCCTCAGTGCCTCCCTGCTCCCCGGATTGGACCTGGTCCTCATGACCTCACAATGCCGGGCGAGCAAGACGGCCCGGGCACGGGACAATCGCTGACAACCTTGAACCCCGGAGCCGGCGGCGGGGATTGGGAGGAGTGGTGGAGCCGAGGGGAGTCGAACCCCTGACCTTCTCATTGCGAACGAGACGCTCTGCCAACTGAGCTACGACCCCACG
>JAKLEJ010000240.1 GCA_022711695.1 Verrucomicrobiota bacterium
TGGCCGAAGGTGTCGATCAGCGGGAAATAGGGATCGGCATCCGTCACGCTGGCCGTCGGCGGGGTGTAGGCGCCGGTGGCGCGGATTTCGAGCACCTCGAACTGATGCTCCTCCTGCGGCTTGGCGGCAAACAGCAACACTTGATTGACCTTGGCGGCATCGACGAAGCCTCCCTTGGCCCCGGGCCCCACCGGGTACCCTCGCAGGCCGAAGAGCTTGCCTCCCAGTGTGTCGTCCCCAGCGCGCTTGAGGTCCACTCGAAGCACCCCCGTTTCCCCGGCCCCCAGCGCCAGCGTGCCCGTGACGCAGTTCTTCGCGCCGTCAGCCCCAGGGTTGTCCACCCGGCAATGCAGGGTAAATCGGCTGGCACCGAGGTTCCTGGCCTTGACGGCCACCAGGCCGCAGGCGCTCAGGTCCCAGCCGGACCCCGGCGCCCGCAGCGCCATCCCGGGCCAGGGCTGCGTCCGTCCGGTCACGACCCGCACCGCCGGCGCCCCCGCCGTTTGCGTCAGCGTGACTTTGGCGTCGGTCTCCATCAGGCGGCTGCGGTCCACGGTCCCGTCCAACAATGCCACGTCGGCGCCGGAGACGCCGCCCCCCAGGCACACGAGGGCCCCCAGCAGGAGTGAATGAGTGTTTCGCAAGGTCATGCAGCATCTGACGCCTCCCGCGCCCCCGGCATTCGCGGCCAAGCATGAAAAACCTCCGCCGTTCGCCGGAGCAGCACGCGCGTCAGGCCATCTTCTTCCTGAACAGCCGGGTCTCGACTAACATTGCCCGTCACCGGGTCCCACATCTCGACGTTTCTTCCTGACGCTGGAAACACGCCCCAGGCCCGGGCTTCGGCGCATGTTCCGGCGCACCCCATGCGACGATGGGCGTCTGGCCGGGCGCGGCGGGAACTGCGCGCTCCGAGACACGGCCGCGCAAGTCACAGGATGGGCGATTTGGCGGAAGGCTGATGGGCTGGGCGATCAGAGGCGTTTCTCGGGTGTGTCAACGCAGGCGGGCCTGTCGCAGGACCACCGGGCCCAGAAGACCGGACTCGAACACCGGCCAGTCCGAGGCATCGAACGGACGGTAGCCGATGTTGACCAGGTTGATGTCGTGAAACACGCGCCACGGGACCTTGCGACGGTCCAGGTCGCGGATGCGATTGGCTGCCAAATTGGTGACCTCGATCTCAAGGAGATTGTCCTGCGGGTCGAGATTGTCCACTGGCATCCGGTAAGGACTCATCAGCAAGACACCCAGCGTCTTTCCGTTGAGGCGCACGCGGGCGCTATGGCACACCCGGCCCAGGTCCAGCATCCAGGGACCTTGGCCGGCCGGCGCTCGAAAGCGGGTCGAGTAAACGGCCGTGCCCGCGAACCGCGCGGTTTCAGGGTCTCCGTTTCCCGTCCACGAGACCAGGGCGGCGGTCTCGAAGGGTTTCGGCAGCGTTGGACCGCCCTCGAGAAACCGGACATTCCAGGGTCCTCGCAGCTCCAGGGCGGCGGCTCCAGGCTCTGCAAACTGCCAGGTCTTGCCGGCGGCGGGCGCGCGGGTGAACGTGCGCAGAATGACCGAGTGTCCCGGCTCGAGTCGCAGAAAGACCCTGGGCAGGCCATTGTCCGCCCGCTCGATAGGGGCCATGGCTGCCGATCCCGTCATGGGGTCCAGAATCGCGACCGCCGCCGCTTCGGTGGCCAGGGTTTGCCAGCCCGAGAGCAGATTGGTTCCCTGGTTGGCGATGAAGTAGTGGCGTCCCTCGGCGTGGCGGCGACGGATGAACACCGCCCCGGGGTGGTCGGTGAGGGATTCGCGGCGCGCGCCGCAATGGCGCAGGGCCGCCCCTAGGCTGCCGGCCACGAGGCGGCCCCGGCCCACTTTTGCCTCGCGCAGATCGCCGGCCGCCGGCTTGAATTCGAGACCGGCCGTCAGTTGGGAGAATTTGCGACGCCGCGCCTCGAGGTCGCCGGCGCCGGGCACATCCACCGGCAACGCATCCTGGAAGAGAACGGTGGCGCCGGCGCGGGCCAGGTCGATCAGCTTGCGCAGGGTGGGCGCGGGCATGGCGCGCGCGCCCGGGACCAGGAGGGCCCGGTAGGCCCCGCCGGGTGTCTTGATCAGGCCACCTTCCACGCCAGCCAGGCCCGCCTGCCGGTCGGAGAGGTAATCGAACCCATGCCCGAGCGCCCAAAGCTGGCGGGCGGTTCTTCCCACCGGCTGGCCGTCGAGCCAGGCGGCGTTGTGCACCACGCAATTCACCAACGCGCCCGGCGCGCTCTGCCATAAATCGTGGATCGGCCAGTAGAGCAGCAGATCGTTGTCGGGGCTGCCCGCCTGAAGAATGGACTGGCAGCGGGCGATGTAATCGTTGAGCGTGGAGGCGTCGCGCCAGATGGGATTGCGCGGGTTCATCTGGGTGGAGGCGTAGAACAGCCAGCCGGGCCAGGGGGCGTCGTCTGGCGAATAGCAGCACCCGTGATAGACCACATGGTTGACGCCGCCAACGAACAGCAAATCGACCAGGCACTTCAGCTCTTCGAGCGTCTCACAGAAATGCTCGGCCATCCACGTGCCGGTCTCCGCCGCCACCCGCTGGCGGCCCATCACGTGGGCGGCGGACGACGCGAACTTGCCGATGAACACATTGCGGTCTCCCTCGAGGAAGGCCCCGTCGAACCGGGACCGCAGAGGATCGCGTTTGCCCCGGCCGAACATCTCCGTCTCGGGGATGTCCGCAAGGGCGTAGAGGTCCAGGATGTTGGCAGGGGAGCCGTGGGCCTGGTTGCGGGTCTGGAACCCGCGCTCCCGGCACCAGCGCGCCCACTGCGGAAACACCTCCTCGATCATCAGGTCCGAGACGGTTTCGCGAAAGTCGCACATCACCCGCGCCGCCAGGTCCTCCCGCGGGCTCGGGGCGCAAAACTCCGGGAGGCGCTCCTCCAGGTGGTAGCCGCGGCGGCGGGCGAAGGCTTCCGGCAGGCCCGGCGCCCAGGTCGAGTTGTACTCGTAGGAATCGTGATACATGGACCGGGGCTTCGGCCCCTGGTAGCCTGCGAAGGCCCCGGTGAAGCGGTCCAGGAACCGGCGCATGGCCTCCGGATCGAGGGTGTTGATCATGGGCCCCGCCCCGCCGGGAGCGGGGCGCTTGACGGCGGGGCCTCCGGGAGCGGCGATCAGCGCATACGTTTTCCAGGCCTCCTGGCCGGCCTCCCACGCAAGGAAGCCGCGCTCGTCGATCTTCTCCCTGAGATCCACGCGCCGGCCGGCGGCGTTCACCGCCACCAGCGCCTGCAACGTCCGGCGGTCGAACCGCTCGGAAAGCCTGCCGCCGGCAGCCACGTCGAATATCCGGGTCTGCATTCGCCAGCCGCCCAATTCGCGCGGCACCTGTGGCCCGCCAAAGCACCACCCGCTGCCGGTGGTCATATCCACCCCCAGGTCCAGTCGTTGCGCCTCGCTCACCGTGTGTCGCATCATCTCCATCCATCGGGGGCTGAGATACTCGATCTCTCGCGCTTCCGCCCCTTGGGTCCCGTAGATCGGAATGATGTGAATGCCGCCCAGGCCGCCCTCGCGATAGCGCCGCAGCTCGCGCGTCAGGTTGGTCGGGTCCACGGCGCTGCCGTGCCACCAGTTGTAGGCCCAGGGCCGGTGCTCACGGGTGATGGCCGGCCAATCGAGCGGGCCAGGCTGGGGCCCCTCCGCCGCCGCCGCCAACCCCAAGCATGGAAGAGCCGTCAGGGCGGCGCCCGCAACGCGCTTCATCCCGATGAAAGCGCCAGACCTGCCGGAACCGCGAAACCAGCCGCAGAGTTGAGAGAGCGAGGGAAGTTGCATAACCGGCGATGGGGAGTGGCGCGTGGGTGTTTGCCAGGTTCAGGGACGCTGGCAGACGACCCGGTAGAATGCTTGAGAGGGAGGAGGGTTGGTGTCCGCCAGCACGAGGGCGCCCCCGGATCCCGCCGTGGGCGCCGTCACCGGGGCCCAGTTGCCCAGCGTTTCTGATCGGAGCAGGGCGTAAACCCGGTTGGTGCGGCTGTCCAGAACAGCCACCTCCCAACCCGCGGGGGCGCGCTTGGGAGCAGCGAGTTCGACCACCGGCTCGGGCACAGGCGCCAACACAAAGGCCAGATTGTCGGCGCTGGCGTTGTTGGTGGCGGTTGGGCTGCGGAAAGTGAGAAAGAACTGGACAAAGCGGGCGCCGGGCGGCAGCCGTCCCTGGGTCGTCCGCTCGAACAAGCCGGTGACCGAAGCGCGGTCGGCTGCGGTCACAGGTCCGATCGAGGCCGCGCCGAGTTCCGCGCCGGTTCCGGACACAAAACGCGCGGAGAACGCCGCGCCGGCCGAGTTGGTGTGCATGCCGCCGAGAAACCCGGTGAGCGTGTAATCCACGCCCGGGTCGTCGATGTCGGCGGCCAGGGTCTCGAGGCTGATCCACTGGCTGATTTGGTTGCTCAGGCCGATGCCGCCGAGGAAGAAGCCCTGACCGCGATCGGCAGGACCGGGGCTGGATGCTGACGGGAAAGCCGGGTGAGCGCCGTAGCCGCCCAGCGTAGCAGGCGAGGGGTCAAACCACCAGGCGACGCCGCGATCGAGGTTCTGGCTGTCATCGCGGATGTAGTAGTTGTTCGTGCTGGAGTTGGCCTCGGCGTCGCCGTTCAGCACCAGGTTGGCGCCATAGCCGACGGCAGGCTGCGGCAGCCCTTCGATCCGGGCGTCCAGGTTCCATGCGGGGTCAAGGGACACGCCCATGTGCGTGAGGACTGTGGCGCAAACATCGACGATGGCGGGGCTGGGCCGCATTTCGCCCCGCGCGGCCGAGGGGCCGCTGACAATATGGAAGGTCACGCGCGATTCCTCGAGGGTGCTGTCATGCTTGCCGTGATCGCTCAGGGCGATCACCAGCCAGTCTTCTTCGGCATAGGACGAACGGTTGGTGAGAGCCGAGAGGATCCGGCCGACCCGGGTGTCGGCGGCCTGGATGGCCAGGACGTAGTTGGTCACGGAGGCGCCCCAGCCGTAGTTGTGTCCCGCCGAATCGACATCCAGGAGGATGGTGTAGAGCACGTCCGGATTTGAGTTGGTCAGGCGGTTGCAGGTGGCGGTGACGAGGGCCTCATCGCTGGCGAAGGACTGAACCACGTCCGCGCCGCCCAGGGCCGCAGAGAGGGGCGACCAGCGCAGATACGCCACCGTGCTCCAGTTGCTGTTGGCCGTCTCGAGCCGCTTCAGGAAGTTCGGATACAGATCGAACCGGGGATTGAGGAAGCCGTTGTTGGGATCGTTCACGCCGTTCTTGTCCCCCCACACGCCGGTGAACATGGCCGTCCAACAGGCGGCGCTGTGGGTGACCGGATGAGTAAGAGCCCGGTCGGAATAGCAGCCGCCCGCTCGCAAGGCGTCCAGGTTGGGAGTTCGCGCCACGGCCATGGCCGATGGCATCGTCCCATCGATGCCGATGATCAGGACCTTGTTTGTCAACGCCGCCGCCGGCCGTTGCAGGACCAGCGCTGCGGACACCAGCAAGAGGGGCGTCAAGGCGGACCGCATGACGCGAATCCTAGACCGATCCCGCGCTCGCTGCAAACACTCCCTCTTCGCCCGAGGGCGTCACCCACTCGCCTGTCACCCGCAGCCCCGCGGGCCGCAACAGCTCATGCACGCGCTCCGCCGTATGCCGATAGGAGAAAAACACGCGCATGGAATCCCCGGCGGCGAAGGCGTGGTTCGCGCCCTCGACGCCGATTTGTTGCGGCCGGAGAAAACGCAGATGGGCTTCGACACGCAACAAGTCAGGCGGCCCGGCATGCGACGCAATGCCAAAGCCGAGTTCGAACGCATCAGGGTCCAACCCCAGATGTTGCGGCCAGGTGAGCAGCCACTCGCGCATGAGCGGATTGTCGTACTGGGGCAGAATCTGCCGCACGCCCGCGGCGTAATCGCTGCCCGGCGCGAGGTTCGC
>JAKLEJ010000241.1 GCA_022711695.1 Verrucomicrobiota bacterium
AACTGTGTCTGCCCGTAAGCCTGCCACTGGTAGGCGAAGGGCTCGGAACCGCCCACACCCACGGTGAAAGTGGCGCGTTGCCCGGCAAACACGGCCTGGCTCTGCGGGGGCACGTCGATGGTGGGCGGACGCCCGGCCTGCGGGACAAAGACAATCAGGTCCACCCAGCCGGCGTCCAGGCCGGAGTAGGCGATGGCGTCCTTGGTGTAGCTCCACCGCAGCGTCTGGCTGCCCGCGGGCACCTCCACCGAGACACGCTCCCAGTCCGGCTCGCCGGTCAGCGTCGCCCGTTCCGTTGCGCCGATTTCAAAGCGAAGATAGTCCCACCCTTCATCGCAGGAGACCCGCCAGGAAAAATACAGGAGCCCGGGTCCGGTGACCGTCGTCTCGATCCAGTTGGACTGATTGTCGCCCAGCGGGCCGGACTGGGCGGCGTCCATGCCGTCCGATTGGTGGCTGGTCTGCCCGAACCAGGGAGTGGCGCCGCCCGTGGACCAGACGAGATTGGTGCTGTCCAGCGCCTCGCCGAGCGTGGGCGCGGCCCCGGCCGCTGTTTGCGCCCCCGCGGCCAGCGCGCCCGCCGCGAGCGCCCCATAAACCCGAACCAACCGATTTCTCATGTCATGCCCTCCCGCCAGATTCTGGCGCCACTTCGTTCAAGATTGCGGACGGCCGGAATTCTCGGGCCATCGGGAGCCAATTGCAAGCCGGCAGAGCGCGCGCGCGGGCGATCCCCCGGGGGCGCGCGGATTCGAGCGAACAATTGGCCATTGACGACGGGTTCGGTCTTGCGATGCTCGCCCGGTTATGGCGAACAAAACCGAGCAGGAAACGAGGCTCAAGCTGCCTCCGGCCAACGACTGGCGAACGTCCGACAACGACGAAATTACCAAGCGCCGCCAGCGGGCTCACGAGGAGCGTTTCGACATCGCCAACACGTCGCCGCAGCATCCGATCTTCTCCAACTTCCGCGTGCGGTCCGCGAGCGGCCTCGAGTATTCGGTCGAGGTTCGCGACCTAAAGTGGCAGGGAACCGTGTGCGATTGCGTGGACTTTCGGTCCAACGGGCTGGGGTTCTGCAAACACGTCGAAGCGGTTCACCTTTACCTCAAGGGGCGCCACCGACGGCTGTTCGAGGCGGCCCGGGAGACCGGATCGAACCGGATCGAGGTGATTCTGGATTCGGCGGCGGACGGGATCCGCGTGCTCGGCAACGTCAAGCAACTGCCGCGGGCCGTCGCCAAATGGTTTGACGCCAAAGGGGGTTTGCGCCACGCCACGCCCGAGGAAGCGCTCGAGGCCCTGCGCGATCTGCGGGACTCCCCATCCGGCCGGGTCCGTGTTTCGCAGGAAATCGAGCCCTGGCTCGAGAACCGGCGGCGGGCCGCGGAACGGCAGCAACTGCGGCGCGAGTACGAACTCAAGGTCCAAAGCGGCGAGTGGCCGGCGCAGGAGACGCTGGTTCCGCTCTTTCCCTACCAGCGCGAAGGGATGCTGCACCTGGCCTTCACGGAACGCGCCCTGCTGGCCGACGAGATGGGGCTGGGCAAGACCATTCAGGCCATCGCCGCCTGTGTGCTGCTGCATCGCCTGGGCAAGGTCCGCCGCGTGCTGGTGGTGGCGCCGGCCTCGCTCAAGACGGAGTGGGAGGAGCAAATCCGGAAGTTTTGCGCCCTGGACTACCAGATCGTCTTCGGGGGAAAGGCCCGGCGGCTCAAGGCGTACGGTCGCGCCGCCAGCCAGCCCTTCTTCACCCTGGCCAACTACGAGCAAATGGTCCCCGACGCGCTCGACGTGAACGCGCGGCTGGCCCCGGACGCGGTCGTGCTCGACGAAGCCCAGCGCATCAAGAACTGGAACACCAAGACCGCCCAGGCCGTCAAACGCCTGCGCAGCCGCTACGCCTTCGTCCTCACCGGCACCCCCATCGAGAACCGCATCGACGAGCTCCATTCGCTGATGGACTTCCTGAATCCGTCGGCGCTGGGCCCGCTCTTCCGCTTCAACCGCGACTTCTACGAACTCGACGAACGCGGCCGGCCCGTGGGCTGCCGCAACCTGGACGTTCTGCACCAGCGCATCAAGCCCTTCATGCTTCGCCGCCGCAAGGCCGAGGTGGAAACCGAGCTGCCCGAGCGCACCGACCGCAACCACTTCGTCCCGCTGCACGACCGGCAAAAGCAGGCCTACGCTCCGCACGAGCAGCAGGTCCTCAAGCTGGTCTGCATCGCCGCCCGCCGTCCGCTGATCCGGCAGGAGCAGGAGAAGCTCCAGCGCGAGCTGGCGATGATGCGGATGATTTGCGACACCAATTACATCCTCGATCCGGACGACAAGACCTGCCCCAAACTTGCCGAGCTGGAAAAGGTGCTCGACGACTGCGGCGGGAACGACGCCAAAGTCATCGTGTTCTCGGAGTGGGAGCGCATGCTCCAGCTCGTGCGCGACCGTTGCGAGGCGCGGGGCGTCGGCTACGCCTGGCACACCGGGAGCGTTCCCCAGCAGCGGCGCCGCGCGGAAATCAACTCGTTCAAGACCGACCCGCAGTGCCGCGTCTTCCTCAGCACCGACTCCGGCGCCACGGGCCTGAACCTTCAGACGGCCAGCGTGGTCATCAACTGCGACCTGCCCTGGAACCCGGCCAGGCTCGAGCAGCGCATTGCCCGCGCCTGGCGCAAGCACCAGACCAAGCCGGTCACGGTCGTCAACCTGGTCTCCGAAAATACCATCGAGCACCGCATGATCGAGACGCTCGCCTTGAAGCAGTCCGTCGCCCTGTCGGTGCTCGACCGGCCGGGCGAGATCAAGGAAATCAAACTGCGCAGCGGCCGGCAGGCCTTCCTCGAACGCCTCCAGCAGTTGGTCGCCCCCGCCAGGCCCGCCCCTGCCGGGCCGGGCGCGGCGACGGCGGCGACGGCCGTGGAGGCTCGAGCCCTGCCCGCCGACCGGGCCCTGGCATTCGCCCAGCTCGCCGTCGAGCGCGTCAACGGCGCCCTGGTCCGCTGCGAAGAGCGCTACCCGCAGGCCGGCCCGCATTCGGTTCTCGTGGTGGTGGTGGAGCGTGACGCGGCCGGTTGGAGCCGGCAACTGGGCTCGTTGCACGCCGAGCTCTTCGGCCCCGGCAAGGCCGACCCCCTGGCGCCCGTTCAGCTCGAAGTCATCGACCGTGCCACCGACGAGACCATTCAGCGGCTGGTCGCCGCCGGACTCATCAGCCGGACCACCCGGGCCGTCCGACCGCTGTTGGCCTCCGGCGACACTGCCGAAACCGCGCCGCTCTCGGCCGAGGAGCGGGCCCGGGCCGGGTCCTTTCGCGAGCGGGCGGCGCGCAAACTCAAGATGGCGGGCGTGCTCGGCGCAGGCGGCTTCGACGATGAAGCCCGCCAAGCCGTGTTGGAGACGATTCAGCAGCTCGCCGGCGCGCTGGCGGTCGAGCACCGCCTGTCCGAACCGGCTGGTCTTTCGGACGCGCTTGGCGCGCCGCTGTCGCACCTTTGGGGAGAGGCGCTGCCTGCGCTCAGGGCGTTGGTCGGAAACCCAGGCTCGTCCTGGAAACCGGCCGCCGAGCGCCTGGCCCGCGTCTAGCGAACCGGGTCTGGAAAGCCGCCGCCGCCGGCGGCCTCTTGCGAGCGCGGAAGCGATGGCAGACGAGGCTTTGCCAAGCTTTACCCAAGAGATCTTTTGAGGGGAAAGGCTGAGCGGAGCGCCTTGCCTGGAGGACGTTGGCCGTGAGTTGTTTGCAGCTTTACGGATGACGGGCATGGCGCGTCTGAAAGTTTACCTCGTCAAGCCTCCCAGTTGATGTTCGGATCGAGGTGGGGAGTGGTTTCCTCGGGAGGGAGAGCACTGGCGGACTCGACGAGGCGGGGCGGCTCATTAAGGCGATAGGCTTCGCGGCGGAGGCGGGCCTGGAGGGCAAAGAGACGGGCGGTGGGGACATCCGCGAGGTCGCGACGGGCGAGTTCGTCGCGAATGCGGCGGAGGTCTTCGCCGAGCAGTTCGATGCAGGCGCGACGGGACAGCGGCAGCAGCCGTTCACGTTGCTGCTCCATTCCCTGGACGGACGACTTCTGGTGCGGTGCATCAGTCCAGTCGGCAGAGTCTTTCTGGAAACCGACGACTTTGCCGTTCAGGAGACCACGGCGAAACAAAGCGTGCGGGTGGGGGCCATCTCCACGGAGGAGGATCGCACCTATGATCTTACTGTCGAAGACGATGTGCTGTTGTCTGATGATGCCACGACGGATGCCGCCCGCATTGCATGGCTGATCCGGCGCGTCACCTTGGCGGCAGACCGCCTCGAACAGGCTCACCTCCCAGGAAGAGACGAGCCCCTGTCCACCTTTAAGGCCGACCTGGAGAAGGAGATGTGCGATGAAGACTGATTGGCGACAGTTCTGCCAGAATGCTGGGTTCACCCCCCTTGACCAAGGCATCGAGGTCCACTTCGAGAGCGGTCGTAGCCAAAAGGTGTCCATTGAAGACCACGAGGACGCGTTTCAACTCAGCTCGCTCGTCGCCCGGCCCTCAGTCGTGGCCGAACTCGATGACGCGCCTCTCCGCTGCTGGGTTAGGACCCGGTCCGTCCATTTGGTCGGCTTCCGAGTTGACGCCCGCGCCCGCTTGATCGCGGAGGCCTGGCTCCCCAAAGCCGGCCTGACACCGGAAGAGTTTCAGTTCGTGTTGCGCCATCTGGCGGCAGAAGCCGATCGCTTTGAATTCCAATTGACGGGCCGAGACCAGGAATGACATTCCGTCCGCAGCTCAACCGCCAGTCGGTGACTCTTTGCCGTGCGATAGTCGGCCGTCATGCGCACCCTATCGTTACGATTCACGAGGTTTAGCGGCCGCAACGAACGGCCTACAGTTCATCGTAGTCTGATGCCCGTCCGGGCGGTATCCCTGCCGCCGGACGGGGAAAGCGTTGCGACAGCGCCTGGTGGTGTCGCGGATACTTGAAGCAGTCCTGTCAAAGACTGATTGCAGGCTCGAGTTCAGTGCGGTTACACGGAGCTGAGCGCCGCCGCCACCACCCTGCGGGACACGGGCCATTTCGGGGCCTTCGAGATCTCGCATCAGGGTGGCGCCCTCCGGATCGCCCGGGGCGGCAGGTCACGCTTGTCCAGAGTGCCCCCCGGGCTTACCATCCCGGCCATGGCCGAGCAGCGCCGAGCACCCAAGAAGGATCACAAGCAGCTCATTGATCTCATCCACAAAGGCAAGCTCTTCGCCCTCCAGGAGTGGATCAAAGCCGGCAAGCCGCTTCAGCCCCCAAAGAGCTTCCCGCGCGCACCGCGCCTGCTCCTCACCGCCGTCCACACCGGCTTCCACAGCATGGTGGAAGAACTCCTCCGCATTGGCCCATGGCCCCCGCGGGAAATGGCCGATGCCCTCAAATGGGCTCGGTCTCAGCGCCGTTACGACATCGCCGACCTGCTCCTCAGCCACGGCGCCGAACCCGAGAAGCAGAGTTTCGAGACGGTCTGCGAGCTGCTCGACTTCGCCATGATGGAACGCCACCTCCGCGCCGGCGCCGACCCCAACAAAGACAACGTCTTCGCCCGCGTTCTTTGCACACCAAGAGCGCGCCCACTCCTCGGGTTCTACCGACAATTCCGCGCCGACTTTCCTGCCCTCGATGACCAGGCCGCTCTCGCTCTCAGTGAGGCCGTCAAACGCGCCCAGGTCCGCTCAACCGCCCTCCTCATCTGGGCTGGCGCCGATCCTCTCCGTCCAGTCCCTTCCGATCTTGATGCCGCGTTCCCGGTCGATCCCGAGTCTTCCACAACCGCCGCTGAAGAAGCCGTCTGGCGCAATAATCCGGAGATTCTCAAGCTCCTCCGCCTCAAACCAAATCCACCCCAAGCGGTTTCACTCCTTTCCCAGGCTGGTTGCCACGGCAACCAGGACCTTTCTCGCAGCCTTCTTAAACCGCTTCCCGCTGACCAGCTC
>JAKLEJ010000242.1 GCA_022711695.1 Verrucomicrobiota bacterium
GGAGCAGGTTGAGATAGGCGTTGACGTCGTGCTCGGCGGAGACGGCGTCGAGGATGAAGTCGAAGCTGCCGGCGTGCTTCTGCATCTCATTGGCGTTTCTAGAAACGACGACTTCGTCGGCCCCGAGCCGGAGGGCGTCGTCCTTCTTGGCGGGCGAGGTGGTAAAAGCGACCACGTGGGCGCCGAAGGCATGGGCGAACTTGACTCCCATGTGGCCCAGCCCGCCCAGGCCGACCACGCCCGCCTTTTTGCCTTTGGCGACCCCCCAGCGGCGCATGGGGGAGTAGGTGGTGATCCCGGCGCAGAGCAGCGGCGCGGCGCCGGAGAGAGCAAGGTTTGAAGGGACGCGCAGGACAAAGCGCTCGTCCACCACGATGCTGCCGGAGTAGCCGCCGTAGGTCACGCCGCCCAGGCGCTGGTCCGGCGAGTTGTAGGTGAGAATCATGCCCGGGCAGAACTGTTCCAGGCCGGCCCGGCAATTGGGACAGTCGTGGTCTGAATCCACCAGGCAGCCGACCGCGGCCAGATCGCCCGGCCGGTGCCGGGTCACGGCGGCTCCCACCTTGACGACACGCCCGACAATCTCGTGGCCCGGCACGATCGGATAAACCGTGGGCATGACGCTGCTCCACTCGTTGCGCACCGCATGGAGATCGGAGTGGCAGATGCCGCAGAAGAGGATTTCGATCGCCACATCCCGGGGACCGGGCTCGCGCCGGGGGATGTCGAAGGGGGTCAGGGCGGAGGTGGCGCTGTGCGCCGCGTATGCGTTGACTTGGATCGTCGTCATGGTCCCAGGATACCTCACCCCGGAAGTTTGTCACCAACGCGAATCGCCACCGCAGGCATTCGGGTCCCGGCAAAACCGCCTTCCAGAACGCCGAGGACGAGCAACCCCCGTCGCCCGGATCGTTCAGCCGCGGGAGGAATTTCCTGGCAAGGTGGCCGGCGCCGCAGGCTGGCCCCATTTCGGGTCTGGCCAAGTCCAAGAGTTGCTGGTGCTTGATTCTGGGGGCGTTGGTGTCATTGTTTGGAGCGACTCCGCATCATGAACTGGATCCTGGGCATCGATCTCGGCGCGACGCGCATCAAGGTTCTTGCCTGCGACAGGCAGGGAACCCCGTGGAAACAGGAAATGCAGCCAACCCGCGACGGGACCCTGGTGGAGGGCCTCCCCGCGTGGGCGGCCGCCATCCGGGAGACTTTGAACAGGCTGGAAGCCGAGCGCGGACAACCGGCCGAGGGCGTCGGCATTTCGGCGCCCGGCCTGGCGGCGCCCGACGAACGCTCCATCGCTTTCATGCCCGGCCGAATGCGGGGCCTGGAAGGGTTCGATTGGGCAGCCTACCTCGATCCAACCCCGGTGACGGTGCTGAACGACGCCCACGCCGCGCTGTTGGGCGAGGTCTGGCGCGGAGCGGCCCAGGGGCTGCAGAACGTCATTCTGCTCACGCTGGGCACGGGCGTGGGCGGGGCCATCTGGAGCGAGGGCCGCCTCCTGCGCGGGGTTCGCAACCGGGCGGGCCACCTCGGCCACATCTGCCTGGACCCGGACGGACCGCCGGGCATCACCCGCCTGCCCGGGAGCCTCGAGGACGCTGTCGGCGAGGCCACCTTGAAACAACGCACCGGCGGCCGATTCGAAACCACACAAGCACTCCTGGAAGCCGCGTCCCGGGGCGATGCGCAGGCCGCCCAGGTCTGGCGCCGCAGCATCCGGGCGCTGGCCTGCGGCATCGCCTCCCTGATCAACGTGTGCGATCCCGAACGCGTCGTTCTGGCTGGCGGCATCGCCGAGGCCGGAGCGAGCCTCCTCGCCCCGCTCCAGACCGAACTGGACCGCGTGGAATGGCAACTGGCCGGCAGCGGTGTCGAGATCGTCAAGGCCCGGCTGGGCGAATGGTCCGGGGCCTTTGGCGCGGCCTGGGAGGCTCTGCGCCGACGCCCCCCCGCAGCCGGGGCCGGGACCACGGTCTGATCGGGAGCGAGTCCGCCCTCCTCAGGCCCTCCCCCGGCCTGGTTTCGTCCATTCATCCCCGGGACTCCGGGCCAGGCTTCCCTCGGGGTCCTCTTGGGCCGGAGGGCAAGAAATGGCCGAGAATTGGCAACTAATGTCTTGTGGAAGCCTCCTTAATAGTGTGTCCTCCGCCCATGCTTGAGCACGGCAAAGCGATGCCGGCGCGCGGGACAGCCCCGGCCTGTTGTCGGGTCCCCGCGGCGCTCCCGCCGCTGCCCTTTCCACCCCGGAGGCCCCCATGTCCATAACCCGCCGCAGTTTCTTTCGTTATTGCACCCTCTCCGCCGCCGCGTTGGGCTTGGACGCCTGCGGGCTAAGGCTGCTCCGCGAAGCCCTGGCCAACCCGGCCGCTCCCTCGGTGATCTGGCTGATCGGCAGCGCCTGCACCGGGTGTTCGGTGTCGTTCCTGAACCGCATTTCGGACAAGGCCGGAGAACCGGCGGATGTGGCGGATGTGGTGGCGAACGCGATCAACCTGGTGTTCCACCCGACCCTCATGGGCTCAGCGGGGGAGACGGCCGTGTCCGCGCTCAAGCAGGCCTACAACCGGGGCAACTACATCCTGGTGCTGGAGGGGGCGGTGCCGACGGCTTTCCAGGGGCATCCCTGCGTGGTCTGGAGCTACCACGGCCGGGAGGTGACCTTCCAGGAAGCAGTGCAGGAGTTGACACCGCGGGCGCTCCAGACGGTGTGCGTGGGGACCTGCGCCAGCTTCGGCGGCATTCCCGCCGCGGGGAGCAACCCCACCCGGGCCATGAGCGTGGGCCAGTTCACCGGCCGGCGCACCCTCAACATCTCCGGCTGTCCCGCCAACCCGGATTGGGTGGTGTGGGCGGTGGTGCAACTGCTCCTGGGCAACCCGGTGACCCTGGACGCCGACGGCCGTCCGAGCGCGCTTTACAACACCGGGTTCACCGGGGCTGCAGAGGACGCGATCATCCATGACAAATGCCCCCGCAACCCCGGAAAGACCGGCACGGTCCTGGCAGAGGCGTTCGGCGAGGATGGGCATTGCCTGGAGCCGCTGGGCTGCCGCGGGCCGTTCACCAAGGCGCGCTGCAACGGCGCCTGGAACGGGATCGGGGGACATGCGCCCGGCCAGGCGCACCCTGGCCACTGGTGCATCGGAGTGAACGCTCCGTGCCATGGTTGTGTGGAAAAGTCGTTTCCAGGACCGCAGTCGTTTTCCGAGACCTACATTCCCTGACATTTCTCCCCCAGCAAGTTATGCCAGTCATTACCGCCGCCATCGACCCCATCACCCGCATTGAGGGACACCTCAAGGTCGAGGTCAAAGTGGACACCGTCAACGGCGTCCAGCAAGTGGTCGAGGCTTACTCGATCGGCACGCTTTTCCGCGGGTTCGAGAAGATCCTCGAGCAACGCGACCCGCGCGACGCCACCTTGATCACCTCGCGCATCTGCGGGGTGTGCCCGACCTCGCACGCGCACGCGGCGGCCCTGGCGCTGGATGCCGCCTTCGAAGTGGCCGGGGACACGCCCAACCGTTCGGCCGCGCGGCTGTTGCGCAACCTGGTGCACGGGGCCTGCTACATCGAATCGGCCATCCTTCATTTCTACCTGCTGTCGCTGCCGGACTTCATCAACGGGCTGCCCATGGCCCCCTGGCTGCCGGGCTGGGAGGTCGGACGGCGGTTCGATCCTGGAACGGTGAACCGGCTGACGGCTCACTTTGTCGAAGCTATCGCCCAGCGGCGCAACGCGCACGAAATGGGGGCCATCTACGGCGGGAAGCTGCCGCACACCCCTGCCTTTATCGCCGGCGGTTTCACCGCGATTAGTTCCCAGGACGACAAGGCCCGGTTCGGCGCTTATCTCGAGGGCCTGATTTCCTTCATCGCCGAGCGCTACATTCCCGACGCCGACCTGCTCACCAACCTGTGGCCGGAATACGCCGCCCTGGGGGCCGGCCACCGCAACCTGCTGGCCTTCGGGGTTTTCGAAGAAGACAACAGCGGGGCCCCCGTCCTGCTGCTGCGCCGCGGCCGCGTGGCTCGGGGCGTCCCTGGAGTCCAACCGGTCGATGAAAACCTGATCGCCGAGCAGGTGAAGTACTCGTGGTACGACGACGCGGACGACAACAAGAACCCGGTCACGGCGGACACCGTGCCGCAGTATCCCAAGGGGGAAGCCTACTCGTGGCTGAAAGCGCCGCGCTATGGCGGCGAGCCCTACGAAGTGGGGCCGCTGGCGCGCATGACGGTCAACGGCGACTACAACCACGGGGTATCGGCGCTGGACCGGCACATGGCCCGCGCCCGGGAAACCCTCAAGATCGCGCTGGCCATGCGCGGCTGGCTGGCGGAGCTGCCCCTCAATCAAAACGCGTTCACCGCTCGAACGCAGCCGGTGACGGCGACGTCGGCCGGGTTGACGGAAGCGCCGCGCGGCGCTTTGGGCCACTGGCTGCTGGTGGCCGAAAGCAAGATCAGCCATTACCAGGTGGTGACGCCGACCTGCTGGAACCTCTCGCCCAAGGACAGCGCCGGCCGGCGCGGCCCCCTGGAGGAGGCGCTGATCGGGGTGCCCGTGGCCAACATCGACAAGCCCATCGAGGTCCTGCGCGTGGTTCATTCGTTCGATCCCTGCCTGGATTGCGCGACGCACGTCACGCGGGCTGAACCGGCCGCCAGGGTGTTCGCTCCCGGCTGGGCTTGAGACTCCTGCGGCGATGCGCCCGACCTTTCACCCCGCTGATGGCGGCCGCCGCGCGCCAAAGAAGGCGCTCCGCGAGCCGAGCCGCCCTCTGCCCTGCCCTCCCCGGGTGCTGCTTGCGGGAGTGGGCAACCTGCTGCTGGGAGACGACGGCGTGGGGGTGCATGCCCTGCACCAGTTGCAGAAGGCCCCGATTCCCGGGGTGACGATGATCGAGCTGGGCACGGCGATTCTGCACGGCCTGGAGTTCGTCGAGTCGGCTGACCGGGTGCTGCTCATCGACGCGGCGCAAGGCGGTGGCGCTCCGGGCACGATCTACCTCTTCGAAGCCACGCAGAACACGGAGACGCGGGCGGTGACCTCGCTCCACGCGATGGGCCTGCGCGAAGCGGTTCGTTTTCTCTCGAAGGGCCCGCCGCCGCCCATCACGGTGATTGGCGTCGAACCCCAACGGCTGGATTACACCCTGGAGCTTTCCGCGCCGCTGCGGGCAGCCCTGCCGCAAGTGGTGGCGCTGGCCCGACAGACCGCCCTGGCCTTGAGAGACGGCCCGCCTTTCGATCCCGACCTGAACCCCGATCCGGCGGCCAGGGCCGCCGCCTCCCCCTTTTGCCACGCCTAACCATGAAAGCGATCATTCGACTTCTTCTCCTCGGCGCCCTGTTTCCCGAAGCGGCCGCGCTCCGCCTCCAGGCCGCCGCCACCTACACCGACGGGTCGGCCACGTTCACGGTCACCATGCAGGACTTGAGCGGGGAATATTCGGCCCGCGTGGACGCCTTTTGGGTCACCGACGCCACCGGCCGCTTCATCCAGAATGTGCGCAAGGATGCCGCCAACCGGCAGCGCTACCTCATCCAGTGGACCAATTTCAACAACAACTATACGGCGATCGATGGCTACAGCGGCGCCACCATCTCCTCGTCGCTCAGCACTCCGGTGACCGTGACCTGGGACTGCCGGGACACCAACAACGCGGTGGCGCCGGACGGCTTGTATCGCTTTTACGTCGAGTTCACCGACCGCAACGGCCAGGGGCCCTGGACGACCAACGGCATTGCATTCTACAAGGGGCTGACAAACGTCAACAACGCCTATCCCGACCAGCAATACATCAAGAGCATTCGCGCGACCTACACGCCCGTGCTGGCCTACGACGTGGCGGTGACCGGG
>JAKLEJ010000243.1 GCA_022711695.1 Verrucomicrobiota bacterium
CCATGAGATACGCCGTTGCCGCCTGCCAGACTGACTTCGCCTGTCCCACCACCCGCGCCGAAATCGCGTCGCGCGTGGACCGCATGCTCACGATGATCGACGGCGCGGTCCTTGGCTATCGGCCGTTCTTCCCGGTGCGGCTGGTGGTCTTCCCGGAGTTCGCGCACGCCGCGCCGATCTATGCCAGCGTGCGGGCGCTGCGCGAGAAGCTGGCGGTCCCCGTGCCCAACGAACACATCGAGCGCTACATCGCCAAGGCGCGCCAGCACGATCTCTACATCCAGACTGGCTCGTTCATCGAAAGCGACCCCCGGTGGCCGGGCGCGCTGTTCAACACCACCTGCCTGGTCGGGCCGGAGGGTCTCCTGGCGAAGTACCGCAAAGTGAACCCGTGGCTGCCCTGGGAAACGCACGCCAGCCCGCACGACTTGCCGGGCTATGCCGAAGAGCTGTTTCCCGTGGTCAGCACGCCCATCGGCCGGCTGGGTTGCGCCATCTGTTACGACTGGCTGTTCCCCGAAGCCATTCGCCAGCTCGCGTTCAAGGGGGCGGAAGTGCTGATCCGGATCTCCGCCTACATGGATCCATGGGGCGCGACCCCACCGATGGACTGGTGGACGGTGGTGAACCGCTGCCGGGCCCTCGAGAACATGGCCTTCGTGGTCGCCGCCAACCAGGGCGCTTCCCTGTCGAATTACGGCCCGTTCTCCTGGCCCGGCGGCAGCATGGTGGTGGACTACGACGGCCGCATTCTGGCGCAGGCCGAGCCCGGCCCTGGCGAGAAGATCGTGGCGGCGGAGATCGACCTCGGGGCGCTGCGCGAAGCCCGGCAACGGCGGCTGGGACACAACCCGTTGGCCCACCTGCGGCGGGAGGTCTATCGTCAAGCGCCCGCCGGTTACCCTGTCGGGACCTTCACCATGGCCGCCGACCCCCGCGGCAACCGGATCGCCGAGGACAATGAAGCCGCTGTGCGCGCGGCGATCGAGGGTGTCCGGAAGACGCAGGCGGAAGGCCGGAATGGATCGGCCGAACCCTGATCCGCAAACGGAGCGGGCGGGGACGGGAACGTCTGGACGGAAGCGGGGCTATGGGCCGGCCGGAGCGGGCGCGCCGGTCTCAAGATCGGCCAGTTCGTTCATCTGACGGAGGTACTCGAACACCTTCTGAGCCTCCTCTTCGTCCACGATGCTCAACGCGAACCCGACATGGACGACGACGTAGTCCCCGACTTTTGCCTCGGGCACGTAGGCCAGGCTGACCTCCTTGAGCACGCCGCCAAAATTGACTTTGCCAGCGCGCAGAAGGGGATCGCCTTCGACGATGCTTTCGATCCTGCCAGGAACGGCCAAACACATAATCGCTTCAAGTGCTCCGCGCGAGCCGCGCCGCCAGCGCCTGGCCCAGGGCCACCCCGCCGTCGTTCGGCGGCACACGCTGATGCCAGTATGGCGCAAATCCGGCGGCGCGCAACCGCCGAACCGCCTGCTCGGCCAGATACCGATTCTGGAAGCAGCCTCCCGTGAGAGCCACCCGCGGCTCGCCCGCCAGGGTCGCCAAGGCCACAATTGCTTCCACCAGCGCGTTGTGAAAGCGGGCGGAGATGAGCCCGATGGAAACGCCCGCCCCGGCGTCCGCGAGCGCTGACCGCAGAAGCGGCCCCCAATCGAGGATGCGGGGCCGCCGGCCGCCGGCGGTTTCGTCTCGGCGAGCGTCGTCCGCCACCGGCATCGGATAGGCTTCCGCCGTGTCCATCCCCTCGAGGGCGAACTCCAGGTCCATGGCCGCCTGGCCCTCGAAGCGCAGGATCTGGCGCAAGCCGGCCACGCTGGCCAATGCGTCGAACAGCCGGCCCATGCTCGAGGTCAGCGGCGCATTGATCCCCTGGCGCAACACAACCCTGAGGGCGGCCCGCTCTTCCGCGGTGAACGCCTTCACCGGCGCCAGCGAATCCATCTCGAACACGCCTTCGCCGAAGAGCCCGAACAGGGCGCCCAAGGCGGAGCGGCGCGGTTCTTTCACGGCCTTATCCCCGCCGGGCAGCCGAAAGACGCGCAGATGACCGACACGCTCGAATCCATCGGCTGTGACCTTCAGAAACTCGCCGCCCCAAACCGTGCCGTCCTCGCCCAAACCGGTGCCGTCCCAGGAAACGCCCAGGACGGGCGGCCGCAGGCGGTTTTCCGCCATGCAGGCCAGCACATGGGCGTAATGATGCTGCACGCCCAGGAGCGGCAGGCCGCTCTCGCGGGCGTGGCGGGTGGAAAGGTAATCCGGATGCAGGTCGGCGGCGACGCGCTGGGCGGGCGCGGCATGGAGCTGCTGCAGATCCGCCACCGCCCGCTGGAAGGCGCGCAACGCCGGCTCGTTCTCGAGGTCCCCAATGTGCTGGCTGAGGAACACCTGCTCGCCCACCGCCAGGGCCGCGGTGTTCTTCAGGTGAGCGCCCACCGCCAGCACGACGGGCGCGGGGGCGGTCTCTGGGCCGGGCGATTCGATCGGGACCGGGAGCGGGGCGTAACCGCGGGCCCGGCGCATGACCAGTTCGCGGCCCAGCATCACGCGGACGATCGAATCGTCCACGTGCCGCACAATCGGCCGGTTGTGCGCGAGGAAGAGGTCGGCCAGGCCCCCCAGGCGCGACAACGCTTCGTGTTCATCGGTGCAGATAGGTTCGTCCGAGAGATTGCCGCTGGTGGCTACCACGGGGGCGGCCAGTTCCGACATCAGCAGGTGATGCAGGGGCGTATAAGGGAGCATGGCGCCCAGGTACGGGTTCGCCGGCGCCACGAGATCGGACAGGCGCGAGGCCGGAGGCGACGGGACCCGCAGACGGCGCAGCAACACGATGGGCGACTCCGGCGAGAGCAGAAGCCGCGACTCGAGGTCGTCCGCCTGGCAATGGCGGCGCGCCTCCTCCAGCGACGGGAACATGAGGGCCAGCGGTTTCTCCTCCCGATGTTTCCGGTCGCGCAGGCGCCGCACCGCCGCGTCATCGCCCGCGGCGGCCATCAGGTGAAACCCGCCCAGGCCCTTGACCGCCACCACCTGTCCCGCGCGAAGCGCCTGGACAGTCCGGCGGAGCGCCTCGTCCGCGGCCGCCAGCACGGCGCCGGCCGCATCCCAGAGCTCCAGACGCGGCCCGCATTCCGGGCAGGCGTTGGGTTGGGCATGAAAGCGGCGGTCGCCGGGATCGTCGTACTCCGCCTGGCAGCGCGGGCACATGACGAAGCCGGCCATGGAAGTCCCGGCGCGGTCGTAGGGCAACGAGCGGATGATGCTGAAGCGCGGGCCGCAATGGGTGCAATTGGTGAAGGGGTAACGGAAGCGGCGGTTGGACGGATCGAAGATCTCGCGCCGGCACTCGGCGCACGTGGCGATGTCCGGCAGAATCAGCGCCGTGGGCGCGCCCGCCACGGCGCTGGGACGGATGACAAAATCCTCGAATCCCGCCGGGTCCAGCCAGGCGGTCTCCAGGCTCTGAATCGCGCTGTGCGGCGGTTTCTCGGCGTCCAACCGAAGCAGGAAGCGCTGCAGGTCCGCCGCAGAACCTTCCGCTTCGACGATCACGCCCTGCGGCGAATTGCTCACCCAGCCCTTCAGGCCCAGGCTCCGGGCCAGCCGGTAAACGAAAGGCCGGAACCCAACGCCCTGCACGACCCCGTGAATCCGAACGCAAAGGCGGTTCAGGTCAGGGGCGGACATGGGTGCATGCGGGCGATCCCTCGAGGTCGCCGGCCCAGGTTGGATCGGGGAAAGGGCGTCCCGGGCTCTTCATGGCGCGAGTCCTGCATGGCTCAGAACAGCGTGTAGATGAACGGCGCCAGGCCCGTGCCGGTCAGCAGCACCAGCGCGCCAAAGAAGAGCAGCACGGCCACGATCGGCAGGAGCCACCATTTCTTGTTGTCGCGCAAGAACCACCAGAGCTCGGCCAGAAAGCCCGGGCTGGTCTCCTCCCGGGCGGCGCGCTCGAATTCGTTTTGCCGCTGTTCTTTCATGGGTCGGTCAGTCTGCCGCAATCCCCGGACTCAATATTGCCTGAAGTATCGCGAAATGTCACGCGGCTGCTGCTTGGGAACCCAGAACGACGGCCGGTCGGGTTGCCGGCGCCGGCCCAGGGGATCCCGTCCGCGCAGGCGGAACCACAGGCTGAAGGGGGTGATGACCGCAAAGAACAGGAAGAGCAGCACGGCCTGCGAGACCAGCCAGCCCAGCGGGAAAGCCGCGACGGTGGCGGCGATGAAGAGCCAGCGGACCAGGCCCGGCCGGATGAGCCCCGACACCCCCACACCCACCGCCAGCAGACAGAGAATGGGGCCGAGGCGGTGGTGTCCGCGCGCCAGCCACTCGTACAGTCCCAGCGCCAGCCCAAACGCCAGCCAAGCGCCGGCGAACTGCCGGAGGACTTTTGCGCTGGGGCGCAGGGGAAGATCGGCCCATCTCATGGCGCGCGGGGGTCAGTCCGGTTCGAACCGGGCGAGGTATTTGTCCCGCTCGGCCGCAGTCAGAGCCGCATCCATCTGCTCTTTGCGAATCACGATGTCCTCCAGCACCAGCAGGTCCATGTCCGTGGCCAGAAAACACCGGAAGGCGTCCTGAGGCGCGCACACAATGGGCTCTCCGCGAACGTTGAAACTGGTGTTCACGAGCATGGGGCAGCCGGTCAGGCGGTGAAAGGCTTTCAGGAGGCGGAAGAACCGCCCATGCCGTTCTTCGTCCACCGTCTGCAGCCGGGCGCTATAGTCCACATGCGTGATGGCCGGAACGGTCGAACGCGGGATGTTGACGCGCTGCCGCAAGTCGGGATGTTCGGACATGCGCCGCTGGTCGGCCTCCGCCAACGGCAGGCGGCGCCCTTCCAGCACCGGCGCGGTGAAGAGCATGTAGGGGCTCTCCTGGCCGGCGCGCACGTCGAAGAACTCGGCGGCGTGATCGCGCAGAACCGCCGGGGCAAAGGGGCGGAAGCTCTCGCGAAACTTGATTTTCAGGTTCATGGCCGCCTGCATGCCGGGGTGGCGGGCGTCGCCCAGGATGCTGCGCGCCCCCAGGGCGCGCGGACCAAACTCCATCCGCCCCTGGAACCAGCCCACGATGCGGCCCGCGGCCAGCTCGGCCGCCACCGTCTCGAGCAGGCGCGCCTCGTCGGAAAACCGCTCGTGAGGAGCCCGGACCGCCTCCAGCAGGGCCGCGATGTCGTCGCTGGAGAAGCGGGGCCCCAGGAGACTGCCCCGCTGCGAGTCGCGCCCGTTCGTCCGGCGCGGCCGCTCCAGGAGCTGATGCCAGACGAACAGCGCCGCGCCCAACGCGCCGCCGGCGTCGCCCGCGGCCGGTTGAATCCAGAGGTTCTTGAACACGTTCTCGCGAAGCAGGCGGCCGTTGGCCACGCAGTTCAAGGCCACCCCGCCGGCCAGGACCAGGTTCTCGGACTTCGTTTGGCGGCGCGCCTCGCGGGCCATGTTCAGGACGATCTCCTCGGTGACCTGCTGCACGCTGGCCGCCAGATCCATGTGGCGCTGTTCCAGAGTGCTCTCGGGCCGGCGCGGCGGCCCCCCGAAAAGCCGGTCGAACCGCTCGTTGGTCATGGTCAGCCCCTGGCAATAGTTGAAGCAGTCCATGTTCATCCAGAAGCTCCCATCGGCCCGCAGATCGACCAGATGCTCGAGGATGGCTTGTGCGTAAACCGGCCGCCCGTAAGGGGCCAACCCCATCAGCTTGTATTCGCCGCTGTTGACCTTGAACCCGCAGTAGTAGGTGAACGCGGAGTAGAGCAGCCCCAGCGAGTGGGGAAATTGCATCTGGGAGAGGAGCCGCAGCCGGTTGCCCTCGCCGACCCCCAGCG
>JAKLEJ010000244.1 GCA_022711695.1 Verrucomicrobiota bacterium
AATACGAATATGAAGACGATCGAGAATATCGGATTGCGAAACGTGCAGGAAGTCTATGGCGGCGCGGAGGGGGACCTCTGGGAACTCGTGATGGGCGAGCAGATTCACATCGGCGGTTTCCAATCGTCCATGGACCTGGCCACGCGCGCCGGCATCGCCGCCGGCATGCAGGGCGTTGACCTGTGTTGTTGCACCGGGGCCGGCATGCGGTTCCTCGTGAAATTCTGTGGAGTTGCGTCCATGCGCGGCGTGGATGCCACCGCCAAGGTGGTCGAGCGGGGACGCCAGCGTTGCCAGGCTCTCGGCCTGGACGGCCAGATTTCCTTTACCCTGGCGGATGTCTGCGCCAGCGGGTTGCCCTCGGCCAGCGCCGATTTCGCCTGGGGCGAGGACGCCTGGTGCTATGTGGTGGACAAGCCGAAGCTGATCGCCGAGGCGGCCCGCCTGGTGAAGCCGGGCGGCTTGATCGCGTTCACCGACTGGATCGAAGGCCCGGCGGGGCTGTCCTCGCAGGAGGCGGACCGGTTCCTGGCCTTCATGAAATTTCCGAACATCCAGGACTTGCAGGGCTACCAGGACCTCCTGGCCGCCAACGGTTGCCAGACGCGCGTCGCCGCGGACACCGGTCGGTTCGCGCCTTCTGTGGACCTTTACCTGGACATGCTTAACAAGCAGCTTACCTACGATGCGCTGCGCATCATCGGCTTTGACCTGCCTCTGATGCAAACGTTGGCCGCCGAAATGGTCTTCATGCAGGGCCTGGCACACGCAGGGAAGATCGCGCAGGGTATTTTCATCGCCCAAAAGAGGTAGCCCCGACTGCTCCGCGAGCGATTCCGGCCTGGGGCCTCGGAGTTCGCGAGGAACTGCGCTTCACGGAGAAACAGCCCGGCCCTCGGCCGGGCTCTCTGCGTGCGCGCAGCCCCTGCGTCGTCAGCCGGCGGCGCGTTCGGCAAGGACCGCCGTTGTCCCGCCCCAACGCCGTCAGGCGCGCAACCGGGGACACCCTTGCGGCGCGCCGCCTCACGGACTAGTATCCCGTCACAGAGATGGGGCTGCGATCGCTCGCTCGACACGGCCCCTCGACCGTCCTTTGGATGCTCTCTCCAACCGAAGGAGGGAGCGGGGGTGAGGGCTTTGCCTCCTCCGGTCGCAAGTTGGAATGCGGGCAAGCGCCAACGACGGATCACTGACTACTCGGCGGTATGGATACCAAAAACCTGGCGCGCTGGGCGCACACTCACGAATTTGGCGCGGACTCGTCCGCCGCCGAGCGGCGCACCCGCATCGTCATCGGAATCACGGCGACCATGATGGTCGTCGAGATCGCCGCCGGCATGGCCTTCAACTCGATGGCGCTGCTGGCCGACGGCTGGCACATGAGCACGCACGTCGCCGCGTTCCTGATCACCGCGCTGGCCTATCATTTCAGCCGTCGGCATGCCTCCGATCCCCGCTACAGCTTCGGCACGGGGAAGATGGGGGTCCTGGGCGGCTTCGCCAGCGCCATTGTGCTGGCGGTCGTTGCCCTGCTGATGGCGGGAGAATCCGTTCACCGTTTCCTGGCCCCGGCCCCGATCCAGTTCAACCAGGCCATTGTGGTGGCGTTCGTCGGGCTGCTGGTCAACCTGGCTTGCGCCCTCCTGCTCAAGGACGATCCCCACCACCATCACGATCATGGGCCCGCCCATGGCGGCCATCCTCATCACGATCTGAACCTGCGCTCGGCCTACGTCCATGTCCTGGCCGACGCGCTTACCTCGGTCACCGCCATCCTGGCCCTGACCGCGGGGAAGTACCTGGGCTGGTCCTGGCTCGATCCCGTGATGGGCCTGGTGGGCAGCGCGGTGGTTTCCGTGTGGGCCTACGGGTTGGTGCGCGACACCAGCGGCATCCTCCTCGACCGCACGCCCGAGTCGTCCGACTTGCCCGGCGAGATTCGGCGGGCCATCGAGAGCGAGGGCGACGCGCGCATCGTGGACTTGCACATCTGGCAGGTGGCTTCAGGCAAGTTCGCGGCCATCGTTTCTCTCGTGACCGCCGCTCCGAAGCCCCTGGAGGCTTACCGCGCCCCCCTTCGCGTGCACGAGGAGCTGGTCCACCTGACCGTCGAAACGCAGACGGCGCCCTTTTCGGAATGGACAGAGGGGAGAGGACGGGGATAGCTTGCCTGGAAAGCGCGCCAGCCGGCAGGGTTCCTGGCGGCAGACGCGCCGGACCATTAGAACGAAATGCGCAGACGCGTTAGACAACCGGCCATCCAGCCCGCCTTGCGGGATCCGGAGCGCCATGACTTCTGGCCCGGGTTTATCTGCGCCCTGATCGGGTTGATCGTCATGTTCGTCGGCGCGCGTCATCTGACCGGCGTCGAAACCACGGACGGCGGCAGCGCCTGGGAAACCCAGCTCATCAAGGCCTTTTCCAGCGGCGGCATCGAGATCGGCATCCCCGCGCCCAAGCCGGCCGCGGTGGGGCCGGACGGGCTGCCGGAGCCGGCCGTGGCCCCCGAGCCTGAACCCCGCGAGCCCGAGCCCGGCCTGCTCTCCAAAGTCCGGGTCAACCTCGGGGCCAAGACGCCCTGTCCCACCTGAGTGAAATGACTTCCGGGCCGCATGGCGCGGCCTGCCCTCCATGATGGATTGCCAACAAGCTCCCTGCGAGAAGAGCCGCGCCCCGGCAGCGCTGGGACAGCGACTGATGCGGTGGAGGCCGTGGGTGCAGGCGGCGTTTCTCGGGGTCTGGCTGGCCCCGTTGGGGCAGTGGCTCCATCGCATTCCGGGCTGCGTTTTTCACTGCTATTCCTGCCCGCTTTCGTCCTTTGCGTGTCCCGTGGGCGTTCTGGCCAACTACGCCGCCATCTTTCCCGCCGTCGGCGAGGCGCCGTATCTGCTGCTCGGCACGCTGCTGGTGGTCGCGGCGGTGAGCGGTTCCCTGGCCTGCGGCTGGTCCTGTCCGTTTGGCTTTCTGCAGGATCTCCTGGCGCGGCTAACCTCCTGGAAGATGCCTTTGCCAGCCTGGACGGGGCATTTCCGCTACGTCGTGCTGGTGGGGCTGGTCATTCTCTTCCCGATGTGGCTCGGCTCCCAGGGGGTGCCTTACGACGAGCAAAGCATCTCCATCTGCCGTCTGTGCCCGGCCGGGGCCCTCGAGGCGGGGCTCCCGTACTCGCTACAGAGCCTGTTCTCGGGCAACGGCTGGATGATGAGCGGCCTGAAGTCAGGCATCCTGATCGCCTTCCTGCTTGGTGCGGTGCTGATTCACCGTCCCTGGTGCCGCGTCTTCTGCCCGCTGGGCGGGTTCCTGGCCCTCTTCAACCGCTTCAGCCTCTTTCATCTTCGTTACCGCGCGCCCGAGTGCACCGAGTGCAACACCTGCCGCAGCCGTTGTTCCGTGGGGGTGAACCTGGACCGGAAGGTGAATGTGACCGGCTGCGTGCGCTGCCTCGAGTGCGTCACTTGCGGCGCCTTCACGCCCGCGTTTGCCAGGCCCACGGAGTCCGTCGCGCCCGCGCCGCCTTCTGTCTCCAAGTGACAAAGCCGCCGGGCGGCTGCGTGTTCGGCAAGCACCGTCGCCGCCGAGCCCAAGTCGGGTGGCTGCGGATTCAGGTCGCACTTTAGACTTTGGCCCGGCAAGTCTTCCGACCTATACTCCGCCCCGATGTCGAGTGACCAACAAACGCCCCTGGACCGACTCTGGAAGACGTATGCAGAGGTGTTCAGGGATTTTGACGATCTCACGTTGGCCCGGTGGATGTCTCAAACGCTGAGCCAACTGCGGGGTCGCGGTTGGAGGTTGTCGCACCCGCTGGTGGGCGCCTACCGGCTCGCCGCCGAGATCGGCTTCGAGCGCGGCGTGTGGCTGAAACGCCTGGCGGCCATCCCCTCCGGCTACACCGAGGCCGCCTGCTGCCGATCCCCCTTGCTGCCTCTGTTCACCCGCGATGTCTTCGAGTCGGGCCTGGTCTGCGAACACTGCGGCGGCACCGCCGTCGAGTTCGCGGACATCGACGCCTCGCTGCGGGAGGATATCCGGGTCTGGGCCGAGGACTACGCGCCCGTGCATCAAGTGGCGCATTGGGACGACGCCAAGCGCAAGCGGACCGCCGATTATGAGGCGGCCCTGGACGACGCCGCGCGGCGGGCCGAGCATCTGCTGGCCGACGCCGCGGTCCGTCTTGTGCCCCGTTTTCTCGAGTTCCATCCCGTGATCGTCTGGGAAGATCATGACGAGTGCCTCGAAGTCAGGCCCGAGGACATCGAGTTCTGAAGTCGAATGAAACGCCTCTTCCGCTGGCTGTTTCGGTTGCTGGTCCTCTCGATCGTGCTGCTGGTGGCGGCGGCCCTGCTGAAGGACGCCTTGCTTAAAGGTTGGATCGAACGCCAGGTTCACGCTCGGACCGGTCTCAGGGTCTCCATCCAGACGCTTGAAGCCGGCCTGTTCACCCCGACTGTCCGCATCGAGAGAGCCCGCCTCTTTAACCCGGCCGAGTTTGGCGGGTCGGTCCTGCTGGACATCTCCGAGGCCTCCTTCGAGTACGATCTCGCCAAAGCGCTCGCCGGCTCGGCGCGCCTGCGATGGCTTCGGCTGCAGGTGGGCGAGATCCACCTGGTGCGAAACGCGGCCGGTCAAACCAACGTGGCCGCGATCCTCCCGGCCCTGACCGGCGCCTCGTCCCGGCCGCAGGAGACTGACCGGCGGCGGTGGCGCTTCGGGGGTATCGACCAGGTCTATCTCACTTTGGAAAAAGCGCGCCACACCGACCTGGCGCAACCCGCCCGCAATTGGACCCGGGCGGTGGGCTGGAAGGACTACGAGATCAAGAACATTCGAACAGCGGCAGAGGCGGGCGAGTGGGTCCAACGCGTTCTGAACCGCGTAACCCCCGCGCCGGCAAGCGCTGGCCCGGCCTCGTGAGAGCGGGCTACTTCTTCGGAACCACCTTCACCGTGCCCGTGGCCGGATCGTAGTCGAACATCATTCCGGCAGGCAGCGTCGGCAGATTGGGCAGCGTGCCCTTGCTCACCAGTTCGTCCAGGCTGTTCGGATAGCGGTTCTCTTCGGCGTAGAAATTCTTGATGGCCTGATCGAGCGAGGCGGCCCCGATGGTCTTCTTGGCGGCTTGCTGGCCTTTAAGGACGGCGCCTGCGTAATCCGCCGGCGCGTTCAGGGGGTTCTCGCCGGGTTTGGCCTGGCTGGCGGGCTTGTCGCAGCCGGCCAAAAGCAGGCCAAGGCCCAAATACAGGAGACAAACATGCTTCATAGGGTGGCGGGCGAAACGGGCGTGAAACAAAGCCGCCCCGGCCCCTCGGAAGGGCGCCGGGGCGGCAACACATCAGTCGGGTTACTTGGCCGGAGGCGGATTGGTGGTCGCTCCCGCGGCAGGCGGCGTTGTCGGCGCCGGCTGTTCGGTTTTCTGCTCACATCCCACGAAGGCCAGGCACGCCGCAAACAGAAGACAAAGGGCAATTTTCATATTAGTTCTTGCGGAGAGAGCCTCCTTGTTGTGCGACCGGTTTCCTCCTGCACTCGCAGGCAAACCGAGACTGGCCGCCTTGTTGCGACAACCAGCAGCGCGTGGGTCCCTTCCGCCGGTCCCCACCGCTGATGCCGACCATCGACATCAACTCAGAGAACTCACTCGTAGGAAACACTTTCTCAAGACAGCCCCTCTTTGCCAAGCTCTAAATCGGGGCAATGCATGAAGAGCAAGGTGGATTTACGAAGTGGACAAAGCTGCGGAATGGCGGGCAGTTACGAGTGAGAAGGCCTTTTGGCGTTGTTGGGCGGCCATGGCATCGAGAAAGCCGTTGGTGGTGGCCTTACGGGCATTG
>JAKLEJ010000245.1 GCA_022711695.1 Verrucomicrobiota bacterium
TTCGACCGCTGGGGGCCGGAAGGCACGCAAACGACCGCGGCTTACGAGCAGATCCGCCGCTGCCTCCAGGTCACGAACCTCAACATCGAGTTCCAGAATCGAGCGCGCGAACTGCTCGACCTGCTGATCAACTCCGAGCAAACCGGGAAGCTCATCGACGAATACGCCGCGCTCATCACCGATGGCGGCCCCGTGCAGCCCGGCTTGGTCGAAGCCGACCGCCGCCGCTGGGACTATAACCCAATCAATCCCGTCCCGCCGCGCGGCGCGGGCGCATTCGGCAACTACTACAAGACCCCCTACCCGGTGCCGGATATGGGCCGCGGACCCTATCCGCAACCGTATAATCGCGTGCTGCCCAGCGCGGATTTCGCCGGCTTTGTCACGTGGATCAAGAACTTCATCCCGACCGACGCGCACGGGGGCGGACGCCTGGCCAACCTCGCGAACGATCCCGCCATCCCGAACACACCGATTCTCGCCTATGTCGGGGCTCCCGACTACCCGGCGGACGGGCTTGTCTTCGAGACGACTCCGTTTGCTTCGCCGACCCACCGCGGATTTGCGGCCATGCAGTGGCGCCTGGCGGAGGTCTCGTATCCCGGTTTGCCGAGCCACACCATGGGAACGCCCTATCGTTACGAGATCGAGGACACCTGGACCTCCGGCGAACTGGACCTGTTCGCCGCCCAGGTCACCGTGCCGCCTCCGTTCGTGCGCGAAGGCCGCGCCTATCGGGCGCGCATCCGGTTCAAGGACGACACGGGCCGCTGGAGCCACTGGAGCGCGCCCGTGCAGTTCCGTTGCGGCGCCCCCGGCGTCGCCCGCTTGGCGCAAGCCCTCATCGTCTCCGAGCTGATGTACAACCCGCCCGCGTTCAACGGGGTGAGCGGCGACGAGTTCGAATTCCTCGAACTGAAGAACGTCGGCACGAACACGCTCGATCTGAGCGGTCTGCGCTTTACGGCGGGCATCGGCTTCCTGTTCACGAACGGCGCCACGCTCGCCCCGGGCGCGCACTGGCTGTTGGCGCGCAACCCGGAGCAGCTTGCAGCCAAGCACCCCGGCGTAACGGTGCACGGCGTCTACTCCGGGCGCCTCGATAACGGCGGCGAGACCCTCACGCTCGCCCACCCGGTCGGCGGGACGGTGTTCTCCTTCAGCTATGGCGACTCCGCGCCCTGGCCGGCGGCGTCGGACAACCTTGGTTTCTCCCTGGCGGCAGTGGATGCGAGCCGGCCCTTCGACCTGGATAACCCGGCGCATTGGCGCGCGAGCAGCAGCCCGGGCGGGTCACCGGGCGCGGAGGATCCTCCGAGCGCGATTCCGGCGGTGGTCATCAACGAAATCCTCAGCCACTCCGAGACGGGCGTGGACTTCATCGAGCTGTTTAACCCCACGACGACCCCGGTCAACGTCGGCGGCTGGTTCCTCACCGACGACCCGGCGACGCCGCACAAGTTCCGGATTCCGGACGACACCTGGCTGGCGCCGCTGGGATACCTGGCATGGGATGAGACCGAGTTTAATTCCACCCCGGGCGCCAGCGGCAGCTTTGCCCTGAACGGACGCGGCGATGACGTTTACCTCTTCTCCGGCGATGCCAGGACGAACCTTACCGGTTACAGCCACGGTTTCGCGTTCGGCGCGGCCGCGGACGGGGTGACCTTTGGGCGCTACCAGATCAGCACGGGCGAGGAGCAGTTCCCCGCGCAGCGCGCCTCGACACGCGGGGCTGCCAACTCCGGTCCACTCGTCGGCCCGGTGGTGATCAACGAGATCCTGTATCACCCGCCCATGCCGGCCGACGAGTTCGTCGAGTTGAAGAATATCTCGGACCAGACCGTGCCGCTGTACGACGTTTTGAACCCCACCAACGCCTGGCGGTTGAATGGCATCGGGTTCACCTTCCCGCTGAACACCGAGCTCGGACCGGGGCGGCTCCTGCTGCTGGCGGCTTCGAGCCCCGACACCTTCCGCGCCCGCCACAACGTGCCGGGGAATGTGGACGTGTTCGGGCCTTACTCCGGCACGCTCCAGGACAGCGGCGAGCGCCTGGAACTTCAGCGCCCCGACCTCCCTGACACGAACGGCGTGGCGTTTGTGACCGTGGACGAGGTGCGTTACAACGACAAGGCCCCGTGGCCGGCCGGCGCGGCGGATGGCGGCGGCGCTTCGCTGCAGCGGCTGAGCGCGTCCAGCTACGGCAGCGATCCGGCCAACTGGGCGGCCGCCCACCCGACGCCCGGCGCCGGGTTCATAGGCGGGCTGATGCCGGGCATCCTCGTCCAACCGGTGAGCCAGGTCGTTTACGGCGGGCAAGAGGCTCAGTTCAGTGTGATTGCCACCGGGGCGCCTCCCTTGACTTACCAATGGCGTTTCAACGGGGCGGCAATCGACGGCGCCGTCGAGCCGACGTTGCGCCTGACCAACCTCCAGCCCGCGCACGCCGGCCAATATAGTGTGCTGGTGCTGAATCCGGCCGGCTCGGCTGCCAGCGCCGTGGCGCTGCTCACCGTCACGCAGCCGCCAAGGATCCTGTCCTCGCCGACCAACCAGTTTGTCAGGCCCGGCGCGAGCGCCGTCTTCCGCGTCACCGCCGCCGGCCTGGGGCTCCTGCAATACGAATGGCGGCTGAATGGCGTCGCGTTGCCTGGAACCACCGACGCCACGCTCACCGTCACCAACGCCCAGTTCGCCCATGAAGGGCTTTACACGGTGCGGGTCAGCGACAGCCAGGGGGCGGCGGAAAGCGCGCCCGCCAGGCTGGCGATCCTGGTGGACCCTTTCATTCTCCAGCAACCGCTCGGCCAGACGGTGGCGGCAGGGGAGACGGTGACTTTGAGCGTCAGCGTCACCAATACGGCGACGCTGCCAGTGGGCTACCGCTGGCGGCGCAACGGAGGGAACTTCCCGGGCAACTCCTTCGTGTTAAACGAGCGCGCCTGTTTCATCACCCTGACCAACGCGCAGCCTCAGTACACGAACTACACGGTCGCCGTGACCAACGCCGCCCGCCCCAGCGGCTTGATCAGCTCGAATGCGCTCCTTCGCTTCGTCGCCGACAATGACGCCGACGGGTTGCCCGACTCGTGGGAAGGGTTCTATGGCTTTTCGACCAACAGCCCGGCCAACGCCGGCGAAGACGCTGATGGAGACGGCATGTCGAACGGGCAGGAGTACGTGGCCGGCACGGATCCGACCGATCCGTCCAGCTACCTGAAAGTGGAAGCGTTGCCCGGCCGGGAGACCGCCGCGGTGGCGTTCGGGGCCGTGTCGAACCGCACTTACACGCTGGAATACGCCGACGCGCTGGGCGGCGGCGCCTGGAGCCGCCTGGCCGACCTCCCGGCCCGCGCCACCAACCGCGTCGAGATCGTCCCCGATCCAGGATTTTCCACCAACCGTTTCTATCGCGTGCTCACGCCGCGTTTGACACAGTGACGGGACGAAGACGATTATTGCCTTAACGCATTCTTAAACCATGAACGATGCCTCCCTGACAACACGCCGGCGCTTTCTTCAGGATGCCGCGGTCCTTGCCGCCTCGCCGATCCTGATGTCCGCCGCCACGGCAGCCGCTGCTGCCGACAACCAACCCCCAAGCTCCAAAGCGAAACGAAGTTCTATGAAGATTGGATTCCACACCGACGCCTTTAACTCCGCCTACTGGTCGTTCGAGAAATGCCTGGAATGGGCAAAGAAGAACGAGGTGCATTACATCGAGTGCGGCCTCCTTGACGGGGTGAGTTGGATCCACGGCCTGGGCTACCAGCCTCACGTGGCCCTCTACGAGGACCCCGCGCTGCTCCGTCGCAAGATGGACAAGTATGGCGTGCGGTTCTCCCAAGTGGATGCCGCCTATCCGCTCTCGCAGGAGGACGGCCCGCTCCGCGGGGTGCCCTACGTGATGAAGTCCATCGCCTGGGCTGCGCAGATCGGCTGCCCGTGTGTGGACACCACCGACGGCCTGCACGCTCCGGAGGGCATCAAGGACAAGGACGCCATGGCCATGATGAAACGCAGCTACCAGCAGATTCTGAAGGTGGCCGAGGCGCACCAGGTGGTCGTCAACATCGAGCCCCACGGCTATTTCACGACCAACCCGGACATGATGGCCGAAATGCAGGCCTTTAGCGACAGCCCCTATCTGCGGATGAACATGGACACCGGCAACACCTACATCGCCGGCCAGGATCCGGCGCAGTTTCTGAAGAAGTTCATCAAGCGAGTCAGCCATGTGCACGTCAAGGACGTGTCCGAGTCGCTGGCCAAGGCCGTGCGCGGGGGAATGACCGGCATCGCGGTGAGCCATTGCTCGCTGGGCGAGGGCGTCAATGCCGGCAACATCAAGCAGTGCCTGGGCCTGCTGCGCGATGCCGGCTACTCGGGCGTGCTAAGCATGGAATGCGAAGGAGCCAGCGGGCCGATGATCGAGAAGTCGCTCGCCTGGCTGCGCGGGACTTTGAAAGACCTCGGCATCGCCGAAGCAAAGTGAGACTCCCCATCATGCCGACTCGACGTTCATTTCTCCAGACGGTGGCGACGCTCGCCGCGTTTCCTGCCATCGTGCCGGCTTCCGCCCTGGGCGCGGCGGGGCGGCCCGCGCCCAGCAACCGCGTCAACTGCGCCGTGATCGGCCTGGGCGATCGCGGCAGCCAGCATGCCGGAGCGCTGGCCGGAATGCCGGAGGCCCAAATCCTGGCCGTCTGCGATCCCTATCGCCAGAAAGCGGCGGATTGGAAGAAGCGCGTGGAGGACCACTACGCGAAGGCGTCGGGATCCGGCGCCTATGAGGGCTGCGCCGCCTATCAGGACTTTCGCGAAGCCCTCGCCCGGGCGGACATTGACGCCGTGTTCATCACGGCGCCGGAGAATTGGCACGTCCCGATGAGCCTCGCCGCGATGCGCGCGGGCAAGGACGTGTACTGCGAAAAAGCCCTGTCGCTGACCGTGGCCGAGGGCCGGGCCGTCTGTGAGGCGGTGCGCCGCCATGGCCGCGTCTTCCAGGTCGGCACTCAGCAGCGCAGCGAGCGCCGTTTCCGCTTCGCCTGCGAGCTGGCGCGCAACGGTTACCTGGGGACCGTCCACACGGTGAATGTGTCTGTGCCCGGCGGGCGCAGCCTGCCGGTCGCCAAGCCCGGGCTGGCCCCGCCAGACCTGGATTACGAGATGTGGCTGGGCCCCGCGCCATGGACGCCTTACAACGACAGCAAATGCACCTTCAACTGGTATTTCATCTCCGACTACTGCGCCGGCTGGATCCAGTCGTGGGGGGTGCATCACATCGATATCGCCCTTTGGGGCCAGCCGGCGCTGATGGCCTCGACGTTCGAGATCGAAGGCTCGGCCGCGTTCCCCACCGAGGGCCAGGCCAACACCTCCGTGAGCTGGAAGGTCGAAGCGCAGCCGGAGAAAGGCCCCAGGCTGGTCTTCACCGACGACAGCAGAGGCCGGCACGGAGTGCGATTCATTGGCGACAAAGGCTGGGTGCATGTGGTGCGCGGGGGCATTTCGGCGGAGCCGGAGGAACTGCTGGAGGTGAGGCTCAAGAGCGCGGACGAACACCTCTATGAGTCGCGCGACCATGTGGCCAATTTCCTCGAATGCATGAAGACGCGCCGGGACCCGGTGGCCCCGGTGGAAGCGGGTCACGCGGCCACGACGCTCACGCTCGTGGCCGACATCGCCACCCGCCTCCAGCGAACGCTGACGTGGAATTGGCGGACCGAACGCTTCGTCAACGATGTCGCCGCCAACGCGCTGCTCAGCCGCGCGCTGCGCAGCCCCTGGAGCCTCTGACCCGCAGCCGATCCATGAAAGCTCTC
>JAKLEJ010000246.1 GCA_022711695.1 Verrucomicrobiota bacterium
CACGTACATGAAAATCGCCACGATGCCCAGGACCACATGCGGATGCCGGAGGGCCCCGGCGCCGCGCTCGATCCGGCCCTCGCCCACGTGCGGCAGATGAACGAAGAAGAACACCGCCGCCAGCGCCAGGAACACCACGCAGAACGCCACGTAGGGGATCTTGACGGATTCGGCCCCGTGAGCGCCGGTGCGCGAGAAGTACTGGAAGATGAGATAGCCGCCGATGAGCGGCCCGATGGTCGTGCCCACGGAGTTGAAGCCCTGGGCCAGATTGAGCCGGCTCGAGGCGGTGCGCTCGGGGCCCAGGATGGTGACGTAGGGATTGGCCGCGATCTGCAGCATGGCAAAGCCCAGGCCCACCACGAAGAGGGCCGCCAGAAACAAGGGGTAGGACGCGATGGCCGCCGCCGGCCAGAACAAGGCGCTCCCGCCGGCCGAAATCACCAGGCCCAGCACCACGCCGTTCTTGTAGCCCAGCCGCGCGATCGGGTCGCCCGCCGCCACCGACACCAGGAAATAGAGCAGCGCGCCGACAAAATAGGCCCCGAAGAAGGCGAACTGCACCAGCATCGCCTGGAAGTAATTCAGCGCGAAGGCGCCCTTGAAGCGGGGAATCAGGATATCGTTGAAGACCGTCATGAAGCCCCACATGAAGAAGAGGGCGGTCATGACGGCGAACGAACTGCGATAGGCCGTCCCGTTGGCGGCGGCTGGAGTTGCAGAATCTGGTTGGCGATCGATGTTCATGCGTGGCGCGCAGCCTGGCGATCCTACCGGCGTAGCGGGACGCCTGGACCGGGGTGCAGTCCACCCCGCGACGCAGGCAGCCCTGCCAGTCCGGAAACAGCGCCGTTTCTATCGCAGAGCGCCCATCCCTTGTCGAACCGAAAAAGCGCCGACCTGCTCGGTTCGGGATTGAAAAAGGGCCTTCCTTCCCCGAGCTTAAGGCCATGCAACTGGCTGTTCGCGGAACCGGAAGAGCGGCGCGGGTGAAACCCGAGGGGCGGCGAACGGGGGGGTTGCCCGCGACGGCGACGCTCCTCGCGCTCCTCGTCCTGACGGTTCTGGCCGGATGTCGAAAGCCGGCCGCACCCCCGCCGCCTCCACCGGTCTCCACGACCGAGGACGCCCCGCTGCATCTGCCTCACGCCCAGAGCAACCTGCCCGTGGTCAAGCTGTGGGCTGGCGCGGAAGAGTTGAGCACCGAACTCTGCCTCACGCCGCAGCAGCTCGCCACCGGCATGATGTTCCGGACGAACCTGGCCGAGAATGCCGCCATGCTTTTCGCCTTCGCCATGCCCCATCGCGCGGCCTTCTACATGCGAAACACCACCGTGCCGCTGTCGGCCGCTTACATCGACCCCGACGGCGTGATCGTGGAAATCCACGATCTGAAGCCGCTGGACGAAACCTCGGTGGAAGCGTCGTCGGATCGCATTCAGTATGTGCTCGAAGTCAAGCAAGGCTGGTTCAGCCGGCACAACGTCTCGACCGGCGCGGTGGTGCGCCTGCCCCAGGGCGCCTTAAGAGAGGTGTTTCGACGGCGCTAGCCCGAATTCCTCGCGGAGAGATTCGGGTTTTGCATTTTCGTGACAACCGGTCTGCCCGCCCCTGACAGACTGCGACAAGAGTAACGCAGGAAGGCGATGCGCAAGCGCGAACCATCTGAGAAGCGGACGCCCGGATTCTTCTGGCAGGGCTGCTTCATCCTGCTGCCCGTAGCCGTGCTCTCGATCATCGGGTTGCTGGCCGTGATGCAGGACCGGCAGGCGGTGGAGAACCAGGCGCGGCAGAGGGCCCAGGAAATCGCCGACGAGACTGCGGAAGAGCTCTGGGCGGCACTGACCTCCGCCAGCCAGACCGGGGCCGGCGGGCAGCAGCCCCTTTCCTTTTCGGTGGATGCCTCGGGGGCCCTGGTCGATCCGCCGCCCCTGCCGGGTCTGCCAATCCCGCTCCCGCTCGACATCGCCAGCCTGCCGCCAGAGCTGGCGCGCCTGTGGACCGACGCCCGACGAGTTTCTGTGGGCGCGCAGTCCGCTTCCGCGGCGCAAGCGGCCGGACTCTGGCGCGGGTTCCTGGCCTCGAATCCGCCGCCCTCCTTCCTGGCGCCGGCCCAGTACTCGCTGGCCTTGTGCCTGGCCGGACAACGAAAGGTCCGGGAGGCGCTGGAGGTCCTGGCGCCCCTGTCACAGGGTTCGCTGACCGGCACGGGGGAGTCCGGCCTGCCCCTTCAGCCTTTGGCCTGTTTGAAGTCGCTCGAACTGACTTTGGCTTTGACCAACCCGCCGGCTCCAGCAGCCTTGCTGACCCAGGCCGCCGACGCCCTGGGCTCGAACCTTCTGCGAACGCCCTCGTTTCTGGGGCCCTGGTTGCTGGATCAGGCCGAACAGGCCTTGGCAAAAACGGAGCTGGCCGACAAGAGCCGAACCTGGCGCCGCATGATCGAACGGCAGGCGGCGGCCCGCGCGCTCCATGAATCGGCCCGCTCGATCTTTCAGGCGAATCGCGCCAACGACCCCATCAGCCGCCTCGTCCCCGTCGAACCGGGCACAAACCGCCCACCCGAGCCCCCATTGCTGGCCACGCCCCCTGCCCCGCCCGCTCCCCGGGTGAGCGTGCCGCGCCTGTTCTGGATCGAATTCCAGAGCGTCGATCCCGCAACGCTGCCTGGCGGCCTGGAGGACGCGCGTTCGGTGTTTGCCCATCGCCTGAGCCGGGTTGTCAGCAACGCGCAAAACGGCGACATGCCCACCGAGGACGCCCTGCTCGCCTTTACCGCTCCGGACGACCGGAAACGCCTGAACTCTTCGAACCTCCCGAAGGACTCGCTGCCTGGCGATGCCGGATTGTCTGCCTGGACGCGGCGCTGGCTTGCTGTGCGGCACGACGCGAGCGAAGGCGCGTCGAGGATCGTCTGCTGGCCGGCATTCGACGAAAGCGCCGGCGGGGTCAGTGTGGCTCACGACCTGGTTTTGCCCCTGAGGGCGTCGCTTCAAAAGGCCACGGCGCGGCTGCCGGAGTACATGGGGCTGAGCCTGGAACTGGCCGGGAGGGTGTCGATTGCCAGCAACGCACTGCCGACGGTGACGCGCCTCTACGGGGGGCCCAAGGGCGGCGGCCGCGCGGCGGCCCGGCGGCCGCAGTCGGCGCTGGCCTCGGCCGTCCGGCACGAGGCGGGGGCCGAACTGCTGCGCGTAACCGTTCACCTGACGGGACCGGACCTGCTCTTCGAGGTGCAGCGCGCGCGCTCGATGTCTTTTGGGCTGCTGGTGCTGTGCTCGGCGGCGGTGGCGTTGCTGGGCTTCGTCTCGGCGCGCCGGGCTTACCTGCGGCAGCAGCGCCTGACCGAAATGAAGAGCGACTTCGTCTCGAGCGTCTCGCACGAACTGCGGGCCCCGATCGCCTCGGTCCGGCTGCTCACGGAAAGTCTGGAACGCGGCAAGGTGCAGGACCCCGCGCGGCAACGCGAGTACTTCCGCTTCATTCTCCAGGAATGCCGCCGGTTGTCCTCCCTGATCGAGAACGTCCTGGACTTCTCACGCATCGAAGAAGGCCGCAAGCGCTACGAGTTCGAGCCCGCCAACGCGCGCGACCTGGTCGAGACGACGGTGAAGCTGATGGAGCCCAACGCGGCTGAGAAACACGTGGCCCTGCGGCTGGAGACGCCCGACGGAGCCGAAGCCGATTGCACGGCGCTGCTGGATGCCCGGGCCATTCAGCAGGCCGTGGTCAACCTGATCGACAACGCCGTCAAACACTCGGCTGCGGGCGGAACGGTCACAGTCTCGCTGAACTGCGAGCCTGGGCCGAACACGGAGTCCGCCCCCCGCAAGGACGCCCCCGGCCCCGCGCCGGGCGCGCGCCTGAGAATCTCGGTGGCGGACCACGGGCCGGGCATCCCGCCCGAGGAACACCAGCGCATCTTCGAGCGGTTCTACCGGCGCGGCTCGGAACTGCGCCGCGAAACCCAGGGAGTCGGCATCGGGCTGAGCATCGTCAAACACATTGTCGCGGCCCACGGCGGCCGCGTGGTTCTGGAGAGCGCCGTTGGACAAGGCGCCTGTTTTACGCTCGAACTGCCGACGGAAGGCAACGCCCATGGAACGCCTGCTGATCATTGAGGACGAACTGCCGATGCGGACCGCCCTGGCGGACTGCCTGGAGGCGGAAGGCTACCGCGTGCTGAGCGCCGCCGACGGCGAAAGCGGCTTGAACCGCGCCCTGCAGGAAAAGCCCGATTTGATCCTGCTGGACATCATGATGCCGAGGCTGGACGGCTTCGCGCTCTGCGCCGAATTGCGCCGGCTGGGACGCCAGACGCCGGTGCTGATGCTCACCGCCAAGGGCCAGGTGCAAGACCGGGTGCGCGGCCTGGACGCGGGCGCGGACGATTACCTGGTGAAGCCGTTCAGCACGGACGAATTGCTGGCCCGGGTGCGAGCGCTGCTGCGTCGCACGCGGCGGGCGGCGAAGCCGCTGGGCACGGTGGCCCTGGGGGGGATCCAACTGGATTTTGCCCGGCAGCAGGCCTGGCGCGGCCGGCGCGAGCTGCGCCTCACGGCCAAGGAGTTCGCCGTCCTGCGGCTGCTCCTCGAGGCCGAAGGCCAAGCCGTGTCGCGGGAACAGTTCCTGGACCTGGTGTGGGGCTGCAACGCCTTCCCGACGACGCGCACAGTGGACAACCATATTGCCATGCTCCGAGCCAAGATCGAGCCCGACCCGGAGCGGCCCCGTTGGATCAAGACGGTGCACGGCGTTGGCTACCGCCTGGAGAAGCCTTGATCCCTCTCGAACCTTGAAAGGAATGCCATGAAGATCCGAGTCTTGACCTGCCTGATGACCACCGCCCTGGCCGCGCTGGCTGCCACGCCCCCGGAGGACCTGAAGACCCACCTCCAACGCGCCTTGTTCGAGGAGGAGGCCAACCACAACCTGCCCGCCGCCATCGCCGCCTACCAGGGCCTCCTCGACCAGCACGACAAGAACCGGGAGCTGGCGGCCACCGCGCTTTTCCGCCTGGGCGAGTGCTATCGGAAGATCGACAAGACCAACCAGGCGGCCTCCTGCTACCAGCGCCTTCTGCGCGAGTTCAGCGACAACACCGCGCTGAGCCGCTTAAGCCGGCAGAACCTCGAAGCCCTGGGGATGCCCGCGAGCACGGCGGACGCCGGGGTCCCGGGCAAAACAGGCCGCCCCGGCAAAGTAAGTCCGCGACAGGCGGCGCTCATTCAGGAGGACCTTAAGCTCGCCGAAGCCGAGCTGACGACCGCGCGGCAGCGTGTCGGCAATGGAACGATTTCAAAGACCGACGCGATCCGCTACGAGCGCACGGTGCTTCGCTTGAAAGGCGAGCTGGCGGCGGCGACCGGCGCAGACCGCGAGACTCAGGCCCGGTTCCTGCAGGAGGAAATCGCCCTGGTCGAGCAGCAACTCAAAGGTGTGCAGACGATGGTTGCGGTGGGCCGGGTCTCGGCGGAGGAGGAGACAAACTGCCGCCGGGAACTCCTGACCCTGAAGCGCGCGCTGGCAGCCCTGGAGGAAAGCGGCGCCGACGGAGCAGCCCTGGGATTGGCCACGCCCGAGGAGGAAGCCGAATACAAGCGAATCCAGGTGCTCATTCGCGACAACCCGGATTTGATTAACGCGCGGGTGCGCGAAACGCTCGGCAGCGGGGAGAGCCAGCGCACGCGGTCTGTGCCGCTGCTCTACAAAGCCGCGGAACAGGGCTACCTGAGCGTGGCCCGGCTGCTGATCGAGAACCAGGCCAAGGTGGATGCGATCGGGGATTACGGGAAGAGTCCTCTGGATGTGGCCGCGGAA
>JAKLEJ010000247.1 GCA_022711695.1 Verrucomicrobiota bacterium
TCCACTTGTGCCAGCCCGGCTGGCCCCGCTTGATCCCGAGCCAGGACAGCTTGTCGAACCAGTCATTCCCGTCGCACGAAGTCGCGGTGTAGCCCTCGGCGCCCCCCAGGTAGCTGGCGTAGAGGATGCCCACCGCCAGCACCCGGCCGTCGCTTTGCAGCAATCCCCAGCGGGGGCCGGCCCGGCGGGCCTTGGGGTCGGCGGGTCGGGCGCCGTCGTCATACACCCAGAACTCGACCCGGCCGGACTCGTCCCGGTCCCGGAGCTTGAGCACGGCCTTGCCGCCCGGGGCGATCCTGAGCGCGCCACCCTGGCCGTCGCGGTTCCTGGCGGGGTCCAGGGCGGCGTCGCCTGAGAGCGTCCAACCTGCCAGGCTCTGCGGAGGGTCAAACCGGAAATGTCGGACGGCATCGGTGCCGGCCGGCGCAGCCGTGTCTTGCGGCCGGCTCCAGCCCTGGCTGCATAGCAGCAGGGCGCCTGCGGTCGAACTGAACCACCACGCGCGCTTCAGCATAGGTTTGGCCTTTCGATTCGATGCCCCGCCCAGATGACGGAATCTCGCGTCCCGGCGTCCCCGCCTGCCAGCTCCTGGGATCGCGCCCGCCCGGGCCCGCCCGTTCGCCCGAGGGCGATTCGGGCTCGGGGCTGCGCCCTCTGAACGGTGTATAAACACAGCATCTTGGAGGCAGCGGTGTCGCGTCAAGCCTCCAACGCCGACTCGAACCCGCGCGCAAGCGGCCCTGTCCGGTCAACCCCAGGTGTCCTTGAACGCGCAGGGGGCTGCCCGGACGTGTGCTGTCGAGTCCGCGGGCTGGCCTCCGGCTGGGAAGCCCAATGCCAAGGCCCGACCGCCACGAACCCGCCGGCCTTGCGGTGGCGGCGCCGAATCGGGCCGAGGGCTTTCCGGCCGAGGATTTGGGTTTGCATCGGGGGCTCGTTTGTGCCAGTTTCCGCTTCCATGAGTCTGACATCGAAATTGTCCTCAATCCTTTTGCTGGCGGTCCTGGCGGCCGGATGCACCTCGACCGTGACCAACCTCACGCCGAGCAGGCAGGCTCGCAATGCGACAGGCGTGTATCCCGTGGAAGCCATCTGGGACACCAACGAGCAGGCCGTGCGCCTGGACAGCATCAAGCCGGTCGTGATCATCGATCAGAGCATCTACCCCATGCGCCGGACCATCGGCATGAGCAACCGCTGGGAAGCCGTCATCCCGGTGCCGGCCGACAAGAATTCGGTGCTCTACCAGTTCAAGTTCGACTTCGAATACAACCGCTTCGGCAAGCCCGGCAAAGACAGCAAGCTCTCCGCCCCGCTCCGGCTGGACATCGTGGATAAATAGCCCAGCGTCGGTTCAGGCTCGTTTCCCCAGCGCTTTCTTGGTTCAAGGACGGGCAACCGGCGCCGTCGAGGACGCATGCTCGCGGGCTGCCGAGGGGCCTCCCGTAAGGATGGCGAGGCGCGCAGCGCCACCAGGCTGAGCGCACTCGGGCGCAGCAGGAAGCGCCGAGATGGGTTATCTTGGGCGGACGCTCGGAACGCAGCGCGCGGGCTCAAACCGGGAGACAACCATGCAAGGAATCCAGATCGGAAGAACTGGCGCCGCCCCCGCCTCCACGGCGGTGGCCTTGAAGGGCGAGGTGGTTTACCTCTACGCCTTCGATCTGGCCTACGAAATGGGGCGCGAGCCCATCCGCGAACTGCTGGGCCAGCCCGTCGCCCAGTTTTCCGTGGACGCGAGCAAGCGGAACCCGCGGCACAGCTTTCTGCACAAACCGCAGATGGTGCGGCTGCCTCCGCAGGAGCGGATCGGGCCGCACGGGCCGGTGCGGGTCCAGCGCGTGGTCAAGCTTCTGCCAGTGGGGGCCATCAGCATCGCCGTTCATGTGCCCTTTCAGGTCCCGGATTGGGAGGGGCTGGTGGCCTACCACGATTTGCAGTTCAGCAACGGGTCCCTCAATGACGAGGTGCGCAACCTGGCCCAGGAAATCCGGGATGAGCTCGGGGCGCGCTTGATCCGCCCGGCGCGAGCGCTGGCTGACGAGGAAGCCTACACGGTGTTTTGCCTGGAGGGCGCGCCGCAGAGCGCGGACGGAAGCATGGTGAGCGCGGAGAAGTGGCTGCAGGCCAACCGCCGGGCGGTGGCCTCGCTCCTCACCCAGGAGACGGACGCGGGCCGCCTCTCGGCCCAGGAGGCTCACGAGTCCACCGGCCGCTACCTGAGCTACTACGGGGACGACCTGGTAGTGATCGACTGGGATGCGGCGCTGCTGATCGACGAGCCGCAGGAGTTTGAGGAAACGCTCTACATCCTGGAGCTGGCCAATCTCCAACTGGCCGAGCTGGAGGCTTACGACCGCCTGCTGGACGAGGCCCTGGAGCGCTCCTACCGGGACCTGGGGGAAAACCCCCTGCGCAGCCGCACGCAGACCCTGCGGGATCTTCGCGAAATCCGCATCGACCTGGCGCGCTTCAGCGACGAGCTGTCCAACATCACGAAATTCTTCGGCGACTGGCACCTGGCGCGCATCTACGAAACCATCGCCGTTCGGTTCCACCTCCCGGACTGGCGCCGCACGCTGGAGGACAAGCTAAAAACCTTGGACGACCTCTACCAGATCCTCAAGCACGACCAGAACAACCGCTGGATGGTCATCCTGGAGGCGACCATCGTCCTGCTGTTCATCATCGACCTGGTCATCCTGGCCCTGGGAATGAAGTAGGGGTTTTGTGGGGCGGCTGGGTGAAGCGCACCCGGGCCTCGATGCCCAGGCGGGAGAGGAACTCGGACTCGATCTCGCGCTGCAGGCGCTCGATGAACCAGATGGTGTCCGAGAACAACTCGGCGGACATCTCGACCCGGACCACGACGTGGCGCTCGGAAAGCTGGATTTGGAAGGGCCGTCCGGCCACCGGGGTGTGGGAGAGCACCTCGGCGATCTGGCCCTCGTAAAGCGGGGTCTCGTTGACCGCCAGGCGGCCGTCGAGCCGGGCCCCGGGTTCGAGGACGGCGCCCGAGCGGCCGCAGGCGCACTTCGGACGCGCGATCCGGCAGGCCACGCGGGTGCGAAAGCGCAGGAGCGGCATCGCTTCGCGGCACAGGGTGGTCACCACCAGTTCGCCCTCCTGCTCCTCGACCAGGAAGTGGTCCTCCTGCGCATGAAAGCGGCCCTGCTCGCATTCCAGGCAAAAACCGGGATCGAGGATTTCGCCCACGCCGAAGTTGCAGCGCACGGCGGCGAAGAGGCCGGCCCCGAGCGACTCGCGCTCGGCGCGGTCCACCGGGCGGGTGAGCAGCACGGCGCGCAGGTGCAGGGACTGGGCGTCCACGCGACGGCGCTCGAGCAGGCGCGCCAGCTCCAGGGCGTTGGAGGGCGTGGTCACGAGGATGGTGGGCCGGTAGTTCCGGAGCATGGCGAGCTGGTAATCGACGTGGGCGGGATCCTCGGCGATCGCCGAGGCCTCGATCAGCTCGGCCCCCAGCACGTAACCGGAGGCGGCGGGAGTGGCGCCGCCGCCCAGACAAATCTGGATGACATCGCTGGCGGTGACGCCCGCCGCCGCCAACTGCCGGGCCGCCAGGCGGCCCCAATCGGCCAGGTCGTTGCGAGTGTGCCCCAGGACCAGGGGGCGCCCCCCGGGGCCCACCCCGGAATGGAGCCGGATCACCTCGCGCAACGGAAAGGCAAACAGGCCATAGGGGAAGCTCTCGACCATCTCCTCGGGCGTGGTGAAGGGCAGGCGGGCCAGGTCCGCCAGCGACTCCACGCGAAGGTCGCCCAGCTTCTCGCGCTGCCGGCGCACGTTGCGCCGCAGCCGGGCCAGCAAGGCCTGAAGCCGCTCGAGCTGGAGCTGCTCGAGCTCGGGCCGGGACATGGTTTCGTAACGGTGATCCAGCATGCTCATTCGCGCGTCTCCCTGCCTTTCCCGAGATAGGCCCGCTTGACCTCGGGATTCTGCATCAGGTCCCGGGCCCGGCCCTCGAGGATGATTTCGCCGGTTTCGATCACATAGGAGCGGTCGGCAATCTGCAAAGTGGCCACGACATTCTGCTCGACGATCAGGACGGTGACGCCCAGGTCGCGCAGCTTGAGAATCTCCTGAAACACCTCCTTGACCATGAGGGGGGCCAGGCCCAGGGAGGGCTCATCCAGCAGCAGCAGCCGGGGCCGGGCCATCAGCGCCCGCCCCAGGGCGAGCATCTGCTGCTCGCCGCCGGACAGGGTGCCCCCCAACTGGCCAAGCCGCTCCCGCAGGCGGGGGAACCGCTCCAGGATAATCTCCATCTGCAAAGCCCGGTCCGGATTGTGATAGCCGCCGATGAGGAGGTTCTCCTTCACGGTCATGTCCGAGAAGATCATCTTCCCCTCGGGCACCAGGACCATGGTGTTGGCGACGCTGCGCCAGGCGGGCTGTCCGCGCACCTGGCGGCCGTTGACCAGGACATCCCCCGACCAGGGGGGCAGCAGGCCGACGACCGCGCGCAGCAGCGAGGATTTGCCGGCCCCGTTGCCCCCCAGGAGGCCGACGATCTCGCCGGCGCGGACGTGCAGACTCACGCCATGCACCACCTCGAGGCTGCCGTAGCCGCAGCGCAGATTTCTAACCTGAAGCAACATCGTCCAGTCCTCCGCCAAGATAGACGCGCACCACATTGGGATCGTTCTGGATGAGGGCGGGAGCGCCCTCGGCGATGGGCCTCCCGTTGTGCAAAACCAGGATGTCGTCCGACAGCCCCATCACCAGGGTCATGTCGTGCTCGACCAGAAGAATGGTGACGCCGCGATCGCGAATGCGGCGGATGGTATCGGCCAGGTCGGCCTTGTCCCGGGTGTTGAGGCCGCTGGCGGGCTCATCGAGCAGCAGCAGCGCCGGCTCGGCGGCCAGGGCCCGGGCCAGTTCGACCATGCGCCGCTGCCCAAAAGCCAGCGCCCCGGCCGGCAGGTCCGCCAGCCGCCCCAGCCCCAGCCAGTCCAGGTGTTCCAGGGCGCTCTGCCGGATGGCCCGCTCTTCGCGGACCTGGGCGGGCAGCCGCAGGCCGCACCCGAGCAATCCCCACCGGCTGAGCCGATGCCGGGCCACCATGACATTCTCGAGCACGCTCATGCGCAGGAACAGGCTCGGGTTCTGAAACGTGCGGGCGATGCCCGCGCGGGCCACCTGGTAGGGCTTGAGCCGGGTGATGGGCCGGTCGCCAAAACGAACGCAGCCGGCGTCGGGCCGGAGCAGGCCGGAGATCAGGTTGAAAACGGTGGTCTTGCCGGCGCCGTTGGGGCCGATCACCGACTTGATCTGGCCGGGCTGGACCTTGAAGCTGACTCCATCCACCGCCGCCAGCCCGCCGAAATTGCGCCGCAGCCCCTCGACCTCAAGCAGCCCCATGACCCGGCCTCCTTTCCGAACCCGCCGCGGGCGGGCGCCGCAAGAGGCGCCGCAGCCAGTCGCCCAGCGGCTTGAGCGGGCCCTCCGGGGCCAGGGACACGATCAGGATCAGAATGCCGCCAAACACCGCATGGTCGTAGCTGCCGAACAGGCCGCGCAGCGACAGGTAGTTCAGCATCACGCTCACCGCCGTCACCCCCCAGAGGTTGGCCATGCCGCCCGCCGCCGCCAAGGCGAGGTAGCGCACCGACTTAATAGCGCCGGCCTCGGAGGGCCCGATGCCGGCGGTGAAATGGGTGAAGAACACCCCCGCGACCGCGGCCAGCAGCGCGCTGACCACGAAGGCCTGGAGCTTGCAGGTCGCGGTGTCGATGCCCATGGCATTGGCGGCGGTTTCGCGGTCGTGGATGGCCTGCAGGGCGCGGCCGAAGCGC
>JAKLEJ010000248.1 GCA_022711695.1 Verrucomicrobiota bacterium
GTCTTCATATTCGTATTCGGTTTTCCGCGTTTGCCGTCCTGTCAGAATTCGTACTTCACCGTGACACCCCAGACACTGTTGGCTTCATGGTTGGCCACTGTCCCAAAGTGACCGTAGCCGGCCGCCACCGTCATGTGCGAGTTGATGACGTAGCCGACGTCGATAGTCCACCAGTCGTCCGGCTCGCCCAGGAGGGGAGTGGACGCGAAACCGGCAGGCTGCATCTTGTATTCGCCGGCGAGCATGAAACGGTCGGTGATGAGCACCACCACGCTGGCCTCGAAGACGAAACTATAGCTGTCCGTAAACCCGAGGAGCCCGAGTTCCGCGCTCTTGGTCGCCCGCCCGCCCACGTTCACCAGCACCGGCCGAGGCAGGAAAGTGAGCATCTTCGAGGCGTACAAAGTGAAGTCCAGGCCGTCGTTCTGGGACAGCCCCATCGCGTCCAAGCCGCCGCCGAGCTGGTCGTTGATCCGGCTGATGCCGTCGTTGTACTTGTAGTGGATGCCGGCCGTGAGGGCCGGCAGCCATTTTTGCCCGAACCCGTTCTCCTGGAGAATCTGCAGACGCGCGTTGGCGTTGTAGAGGGCGAGGTTCTCGCCGATCTGGGGGCCTCCTCCAGCCGCGATGTCAGTTGGCAGGTCGCCAAGGTTTAGATAATCGTAGCCAAAGCCCAGCTCCAATCGCTTCCATGGCGTCTCGGTCACGGTCAACGCCATCAGGTCGCGGCCGTAGCCGAGGCCAATGTAGCCAAAGCCAACGCTCGGGCGGCCCACTGCCTCACCGTTGCGCGGCGGATTGACGAGGTAGGCGGAGAGCGTGGAGAAGACGCCGCCATTGCCTTCAATCTGGTGCAGCGGCAGAGGTGGCGGCTTCTCGGTCTTTTCCGCGGCGGTTGCGGCGGAGGACCGGCCGGACGAAGTGTCAGTCGCCACGAGAGGCGCGGCGGGGAGGGAGGAAGAAGCAGGTGAAGTTGGGGAGGAGCTGCCGGCGGGTTCAGCCGCGGCGGCAGCGCCGGCCAGCGCCGAAGCGATGGCCAGCAAGGGGATTCGCGTGTGATGGTTCAAGGGGATTCCTTTCGTTTGGATTGAGGGACACGCACTGCGCGGCCGCATCCGACATGAGACAACACCCGGCCGCCATGACCGGGTGAGGGTCGAATGTTCGCGAGTGGTTCATTGACAAGCCACTCTGCGCTGAGCCGCCCGACATCTGCAAGAAAAAACAATAAGGAGAAATGAACCTGAAGTGGCGCCAAGATGATCCGCTGCCATTGTCGAGGGTGGCATCCGGATCATTCTGGTTCGGCATCATCGGCGTCATCCGGATTACGGGGTCGAGCGCAAATAGGCGTCCGGATTCGGCGCGGATTCGGAGGTTGCGTTGGGTCGGCAATCCCTGCAAAGTTGTTGGGAGCGCTAGCAGGTGACAGGCATGTTTGTACGAGCCCGATCCGATGTCCGCAGCCCGGGGCAGTCCCTGGCTCGAAGCTCTTCCTCGTTGCTCCATCTCCTGTCCCCGGGATGGGCTGCGCACGGGGCGGGGTTGTGGGTGGCGTTCGGCGCATTCTTTTCGGGCGTCTTCCATGCCGACGCCCAGCCCAACGGCCTTTACCGCGAGTACTACACCGGAATCACCGGCAGTTCGCTAGCCAACCTGACCAACAGCGCCGGCTTTCCCACCAACTGGACCTCGACGAACATCCAATCCTCCTTCGAAACCTCGCAGAATGCGGCGGACACCTACGGCCAGCGGCTGCGGGCCCTGCTGGCGCCGCCGTCCACCGGCAGCTATGTGTTCTGGATCGCCAGCGACGACAACAGCGCGCTTTACCTGGGAGAGGACGAAAGCTCCGGCGGCAAACGCCTGATTGCGCGAGTGAATGGTTCGACCTCCAGCCGACAATGGACCAAGGAGACAAATCAGCAATCGGCGCTGATCCAGCTCGAAGCCGGCCGCCGCTACTACGTGGAGGCGCTCCACAAGGAGGGCACGGGCTCGGACCATCTGTGCGTGCGCTGGAGACTGCCCTCGGGCGCGTACGAGGAGCCCATTCCCAGCTCGAGGCTCCGCTCCTACGGCCGACCGGCTGTCAGCCCTCCACTCTTCACCGCCCAGCCCACGAACCTGAGCGTTTTTGAGAATCAACCGGCGGTGTTCCGGGTGGCCGTCAGCAACCTGGATGAGGTCCGCTTCCAGTGGCAGCGAAATGGGACCAACCTGCCCAACGCCGCCGCGGCGACGCTGACCCTTGCGGCGGCCTCGCTGGCCGACCATGGAGCCGCGTTCCGGTGTGTCATCGGCAATGCTCTGGGAACCAACACCAGCGCCGCGGCCGTCCTGGCGGTGACCGAGGATCTCACCGCCCCGACCCTCCTCAGCGCGGCCAACGGCAGCTCGAACAGCGTGCTGGTGCTGTTCAGCGAAGCGGTGGACACCGCCACCGCGACCAATCCGGCCAATTACTCGCTCAGCGGTGGAACTCAGGTGCTCCTGGCGCGGACGGGCGAATCGCCCCGGGCGATCTGGCTGACCACCTCGCCCCTGAGCGCGGGAAGCAATTACACGCTGGCCGTCGCGTCCGTGCGGGATCGGGCGGCGGCTCGCAACCTGATCGCCGCCGGCGCCCAGACCGGGTTTCGCGCCGCGCTCAAGGGGCTCTACCGCGAGGTCTTTACCAATGTCTTCGGACTCTGGGTCTCCGACCTGGTGCAGAGCCCGGCGTTCCCGGAACACCCCGCCGCGGCCGAACTGATGACGAACCGCTTCGAGGCCCCGCCCAATTTGGGCGACAACCTGGGGCAACGCTGGCGCGGCTTGCTCAGGCCGCCCCTAAGCGGGACCTACACCTTCTGGGTGAGCGCGGACGATTCGGCCGAGCTGTTCCTGGGCACGAACGATCTTCCCGCCTCGGCCAGGCGAATCGCCTCCTGCGGCGCTGCGATGTGGCCGCGCCAGTGGGATGGGCAGACCAACCAGCGCTCCGCGTCCCTGGCGCTATCCGCAGGCCAGTCCTATTATGTGGAACTGTTGACCCAGGAAGGATTCTCCACCGATCATGCGTCCGTTCGCTGGCAACTGCCGGACGGCTCGTTCGAGGAGCCGATCCCGGCCCTGCACTTCACGCCGGTGGGAATGTCGCCCCCACTCATCGGCCTCCAGCCCGAGAGCGTCACCGTCGTGGAGGGGGAAAAGGCGGTGTTCTCCGCGACCGTCCTCAACGCGGACCCCATCCAATACCAGTGGCAGCAGAACGGCACGAACCTGCCCGGGGCCACGAACGCCAGCCTGGTCCGGCCGCGAGCGTCCCCGACCGAAAGCGGCAGCGTCTTCATCTGCCGGTTGGCCAACGTCCTGGGCCAGACCAACACCGTCGGAGCCCAGTTGATCGTGACGCCGGATCTCACACCGCCGACGATTCTGGATGCGCGCAACGACGGACCCACGAATCTGGTGGTGACGTTCTCGGAGCCAGTGACCCCCGCCGGGGCCTCGAACCCGGCCAATTACCGGGTCAGCGGCGCCGTCTGTCTGGCCGCGGCGCTCTCGGCCGACGGTCGTTCGGTGCGGCTCGTCACGCCGCCCCTGGTCTCCGACAGCAATTACGTATTGGCCGTTACGGCCGTCCTGGACCGGGCGGCCACCCCCAACACGATCGCGCCGGGAACGGTCTTTCCCTTCGTGGCGCGCGATCTCTTCGCGCAGGACATCGGATCGTCCACCGCCCTGGGGACGGCAGCCTTTCCCGGGAACGGTGTGGACATTGTCACCACGGGCAGCGACATCGGCGGCACGAACGATCAATTCCAGTTCGTCTTTGCGCGCCGCCAGGGGGACTTCGATGTCAAGGTCCGCCTGCCCCGGCTGGATTTTGCGGACACGTGGAGCGAGGCGGGCCTGATGGCGCGGGAGAACCTGGGCACGAACAGCCGCTTCGCCGCAACCCTGGCCACGCCGTCGGTGGCCGGGATGTTCTTCCTGCACCGCACCAACGCCGCCAGCAGCGCGACTCCCATGGGGGCGCTGCCGGTGAATTATCCAAACACGTGGCTGCGCCTGGCCCGCTCCGGCAACCAGTTCGCCGGATTTGGCAGTCTCGACGGGCGGACCTGGGTGTTGCTGGGCAGCGCGGTCATTCCCCTGCCCTCGCAGGTCTGCCTCGGGTTCGCGGTCTCCGCCCACTCGAGCAGTCAGTGGACCCGCGCCGAATTCCGAGACTTTGGCGACGCCACTGGAGAGCCCACAGGGGTTCCAGCGCTGGCCACGGAGCCGCTGGGGCCTTCCAGCCGGCGCACCGGCCTGGTCATCTCCGAAATCATGTACCATCCCTCCGAACGGCCGGACGGACGACGCATGGAATTCATCGAACTCTACAACTCCAATCCCTGGCCGGAAGACCTGAGCCAGTTCCGCATCACCGGGGATGCCGGCTACGTGTTCCCCCAGGGCACAATCCTGCCCGGAGGCGGCTTCCTGGTGGTGGCCAGGAGCCCGGAGGACCTCATAGCCGTGCATGGCATCGCCAACGTCGTCGGCCCCTATTCGGACAACCTGTCGAACAGCCGCGGGACCGTGCGCTTGCGGAATCGGGCCGGGGCGTTGCTGCTGGAGGTGGACTATGACAGCCAGCCGCCCTGGCCGGTAGCGCCCGATGGCGCGGGACATTCGCTGGTCCTGGCGCGTCCCTCCCTGGGCGAAAACCACCCGCGCGCCTGGGCCTCGAGCGGCCTCAGGGGCGGCTCGCCGGGCGCGGGCGAATGTCTCTTCTTTGACGGAGAACAAGAAGTCGTGATCAACGAGTTCCTGGCGGCCTCGCCTCCACCCGCCGAGGACTTCGTCGAACTCTACAACCGGGGCCGGGCCCCGGTCGATCTCTCGGGCTGCTGGCTGAGCGACGATCCGGCCACGCCCAAGTTTCGCCTGCCGGACGGCACAATCATCGAGGCCGGCGGCTTTGTTCAGTTTCCCGAGAGCCGCCTTGGCTTTGCCCTCAGTGCCGGCGGCGAGACTCTCTGCCTGGTGAACTCCAACCGAACGCGCGTTCTGGACGCGACGCGCTTTGGCGCACAGGCGCCCGGCATCTCCACCGGCCGTTCGCCGGATGGCTCGCCCTCCTTCAAACCGCTGACCGCGCAGACGCCCGGCACGCGCAATGCCGCCGCCCGCCGCCCCCAAGTCGTCATCAATGAAATCATGTACCATCCGGTGACGGAGAACGACGACGACGAATACGTCGAACTCCACAACCGGGGGCCGGGGCCGGTCGATATCTCGGGCTGGCGGTTCACCGAGGGGATCGACTTCACGATTCCTCAGGGAACGCTCCTGGAAGCCGAGGGTTGCCTGGCAGTCGCCCGCAACGCCGCCCGACTGCTCGCCACGCACCCAGCTCTTCCCCGCCAAAAAGCCGTTGGCAATTTCCAGGGTTCGCTGCGGAATTCGGGCGAGCGGCTGGCTCTGTCGAAGCCCGCATTCACGCTCACGACCAACGCAGCCGGGCAGCTTGTGACCAACGTGAGCTACATCACGGTGGATGAAGTCGCCTTTGGCACGGGCGGCTGCTGGGGCCAGTGGAGCGACGGCGGCGGGAGCAGCCTCGAGTTGATCGACCCGCGCGGCGATCCGAACCAGGCCTCGAACTGGGCCGACAGCGATGAAACCGCCAAGAGCGACTGGACCCCGCTAAGCGCAAGCGGCCTGCTCGACAACAGCCAGTGGACCAACTGGAACTCGCTCCAGGTTTAC
>JAKLEJ010000249.1 GCA_022711695.1 Verrucomicrobiota bacterium
CACCTCGCTGGCCGTGAAGGTGGTCGAACAAACCCGCACGACCAACCTGCTGCGGATCGAGAACCTGAGCGACCTCCCCCTCAACGGCCTGGCGACCGAAGTGGCCATTCCCGCCCCCAACCTGCAAATCTCGGCCAGCCTGGCATCCGAAGCCCTCGGCGCCCGCGGCAGCAACACCCTCACCGTGATCGTTGCCGCTCAGGGCGCCTCCCCGGCCTGGTCCAGCAATTGTGTGCGCATCGCCAGTCTTGAGGGAGCGGTCCTGGAGATCCCGCTGGAGGTCACCGTGGAGTCCCCGCAACCGAGACTAGTGGCGCAGCCTGACCATCTCAATGTCGGCGTCCTGCGCGGGGCTCAGACCGTTCTTGAGTGCGTGGTGGTCAACGCGGGCGGAGCCGCCACCGGCCCGCTGACCGTCCTTGCCCCGGCGGTGTCCTGGCTTTCGGTGGCCTCCACCAACCCACTGCCCTCGCTCGCTCCGGGCGAGAGCAATCGCATGATCTTCCTCCTGAGCCCCCCGCCCGATCTGCCTTTTGGCGATTATCGCGGCGCCCTGGCCCTCAACGGGACCGGGTGCAATCTTGCGCTCCCCTTCAACTTCCGGGCCTTATCCGAGGCCGTCGGGGACCTTCGCATTACCGCGGTGGACGAGTTCACCTACTACGCCGAAGGCGCCCCGCCGTTGACCAATGCCGCCGTCAACCTCGTGGAGGCGGTCACGGGCCGGACTGTGACCAACGGCGTCACCGACAGCCGGGGACAATTCCTGGTCCCGGCCCTGCGGGAAGGCTATTACGACATCCTTGTCCGGGCCGAGAAACACGCCACCTACCGCGGGTCCACCCTGCTCCGGCCGGGGGTGACCAACGACGCGCAAGCCTTTCTCTCCCGGCAAGCGGTCCAGTACGTCTGGTCCGTCACCGAGACGGTGGTGGAGGATCGCACCCGCGTCTCGATCGAGTCCGTTTTCGAAACCGCCGTGCCCATGCCGGTGGTGACCATCGAGCCCCAGGTCATCGACCTGGCGGACGTCGCCGGCGACGTCAGCCAGGTGGATCTGAAGATCTCCAACCATGGTCTGATCGCCGCCAACGGTTTCAGGCTGCATTTTGACAGCCATCCCGCCTGGAACTTGGAACCGCTCATCAGCGAAATTGGCGTCCTGCCCGCCCAAAGCAGCCTGACCATTCCGGTCACGATCCGCCGGCTCCAGGCCGCCTCCGCCCCGAAGGATGCCGCCAGGAGCGGGGGCGGCGGTTGCTCCATCGGCGCGAGCGGATGCTGGACGCTCGTCTGCGGCGAATCCAAAACCTATTGCGCGCCCATCCAGGTGCTGAACGCGGCCGGCGGCTGCGGCGGGTCGGGCGGGTTCGCTTTCTCCGGCGTGGGCGCCCCCGGCGCCTTCATCCAGTGGCCCGCTTTTGGCGGATCGGCGGATTGCCAGACCAATAAGTGCGCCAATCCCGACTTCGTTCAATCCTGCACCGAGCTGACCTACGGCATGTCGGTATTCGAATCCGTGGCCAAGTACCTCAAGAGTTTCGTCGAGTCCACCCCCTGGTTTGACGACCTGGAGATCAAGCTCTCGGGCGGCCCGCAAGTCTGCACCTGCTGTGATGCCAGCGGCGAGGGCTGGCAGATCGAAGGGGGCCTCAAACTGGAAATCGCCGCCAAGTTCAAGTACTTCCTCGCCGGCGGCGAATTCAAGAAGCAATGGAGCGAAAACGGCTTCGATGTGGAATTCAAGGCGGTCACCGGCTGCCCGATCCGCACGGGCGTGAACTTTGCCGGCTATGTCAAGGGCAGCACCGAGTGCCACCTCGAGAAACCCAAGGTCTGCGGAGGCGTTCAGCTCAATCTGCCCATCAGCTTCAGTTGCGAGATCGGCGGCGAAATTACCTTCAAGAAGGATGGCCAGGAGGTCGGCAAGCAGGGACTCATGGCCCTGGCCAAGATCGCCACAGGATTCACCGGCAAGTACGAATACTGTTCGCCCGGGGGCGGCGCGGGACAGATTTGCTGGGACGGGGTCAAGGTCAGCGCGGGCGTGGAATGCGCGTTTGGCGGCTTCAACTTCAACCAGAGTTTCACCGCCACCGTGGCCGATCAGCAATGCCTGCCTCAGTCTGCCGCCCAGGCCCTGGAACTGGAGAACAAGATCATCCGCGATCTTAAGAGCCAGGGCCTCTGGGCTGCCCCGGACACCTGGGCAAAGTCCCCGGAGGTCTATCTCGCAGCCGCCGCGCTCAAGGGCGGCGGCGCGCCCCCGCCCATTGCTTCGCCCGCTGCGGCCCCGAAGGGCGACGCCGTGTGCGCCCAGGTCCGGCTCCAGTTGGACCAGAGCCTCGTCCTGGCCCGGAACGCCTTCCAGGCTCGTCTGGAATTGTCGAATCGCTCCAGCTCTTCCTCTCTCTCCAACCTTCACGTGTTCGTCACCGTCCTGGATTCGAACCGGCGGAGTGTCACCGATCTGTTTGGGATCCGCGGACCGGAACTGTCGGGCCTTAACGCCATCGATGGCGCGGGAACGCTTGCGTCGGAGGCCTCCGGCTCCGCGGCCTGGACCCTCATTCCCACCTCCGAGGCCGCCCCGGAAACCAGCGTCGTCTACTACGTGGGAGGCGTCATGCAGTTCGAGCTGGAGGGGCGCTCGCTGGCCATTCCGCTCACCCCCGCCCCCATCACCGTTTACCCGGATCCAAAGCTGGTCATCAAATACTTCCACCAGCGCGACGTGTTCAGCGACGATCCCTTCACCGAAAAGGTCGAGCCGAGCATTCCCTATTCCCTGGCCGCCATGGTTCGCAACGCCGGCAAAGGCCCGGCGAAAAATCTCCGTATCACTTCCGCGCAGCCCACCGTGTTGGACAACATGAAAGGGCTGCTGGTGGACTTCAAAGTGCTGGCCACGGAAGTGGCGGGGAAGAATCTGGTCCCGTCGCTGACCGCGGAATTTGGCGATGTGGGCGCGGGCCAGATCAGCATCGGGCGATGGCTGCTGAGCTCCACGCTGCAAGGCTTGTTTGTGGACTATAAGGCCAGCTTTGAACATCTGGATGGCGTCTCCGGGAAGAACCTCTCGCTGGTGGATGAAGTTACCATCCATGAGATGATCCACCTGGTCCAGGCTTCGGGCGCTCATGACGACGGCAGGCCGGATTTCCTTGTCAATGACCTTCCCGATCCCCATGACTATCCCGACACCCTCTACCTGAGCGACGGCTCGACTGGCGCGGTGAGGACTGTCACCACGGCGGCGGTCATGGGTTCGCTCTCACCGTCCCAGCTCTCCGTGCAAATCGCAGCCGCCGCCCCGGACGGCTGGATGTATCTGCGCGTGAACGACCCAGGCGCCGGCGCCTATCGCCTGAGGCGCGTCGTCCGATCCGACGGGGCCGAAATCTCCCTGGGAACGAATGTCTGGGTCACGGACCGCACGTTTGTCGGCATGGGGCTGCCGCCGGCCTATGAACACGTGCTGCACCTCGTGGATGACCGCAGCAGCGGCGCTTACACCCTGGAATACGCGCCGCTGCCCGCGCCCGACACCGTCCCTCCGTCCAGTGCCGTCGCCGCGCTGCCGGCCGAAAGCTTCGAGCAAATCCTCCTCGAATGGTCCGGCGCCGACCCCGGCGGCAGCGGCCTGGCCTGGTACGATGTTTACGTTTCCGTGAATGGCGGTCCGTTCCAGCGCTGGCTGGAACATTCTCGGGACACGGCCGCCTACTATCCCGGTGCTGTGGAGAACATCTACGCCTTCTACACCGTGGCCTGCGATGAGGCCGGGAACATCGAAGCGCCTCCCACCACGCCCGATGCGATGACTCGCGTATCGCTTTTCAATACCGCGCCCGCGCTTGCGCTGCCCCAGGACCTGACCGTGGATGAGGGCGTGACCGTGGTCATCAACCCGGCGGCCACGGACGCCGAAGCGCCGCCGCAAACCCTGGCCTTCGCCTTGGGGCCCGGCAGTCCTCCCGACGCCACCATCCACCCGGCCAGCGGACGGATTCTGTGGCCGACCGCGGAGAGCTCCGGCCCTGGCACCAATGTCTTCACAGTGATCGTCAGTGATAATGGCTGGCCCCCGTTGAGCGCCACCGGCTGGAGCACGGTGGTCGTCCGGGAAGTCAACTCGCCGCCGGTTCTCAGCGCCGTTTCTGACCGCCGGATCAACGAAGGCCAGTCGATCCTGATCACCAATGCGGCCTTCGATCTGGATGTGCCGGTCAACAGCCTTCGTTTCTCGCTTGGCCCCGGCGCGCCCCCGGGAACGACTCTCGATGCTCTTACCGGTGTGTTCCGCTGGCAGCCCGCGGACAACCAGGGTCCGACCACAAACCTGATCTCGATCGTCGTCACCGACGACGGGGCGCCGCCGTTGAGCAGCACCCAGCGTTTCGCCGTCGTCGTGCGCGACACCCTCAGCGATCTGGCGTTGAGCCTGGGCTCGACGAATGTCTTCCCCGGCGAAAGCAACACCTTGCCCGTGCTCCTGCACTCCGGTCCGGACCTTACGAACTTCACCGCCGTGATTGAGACCCGCGAATCGCGACTTGCCCATCTGGCGCTGCAATCGCAAGCCGGCGAGGTCTTGTCATCCATGCTGACGCGTCTCGACCCGGACCGCTCCCTGCTCAGCGTGGCCATTGACCCCGCCCTGGCCCAAAGCGGAACCCGTGTGGTGGCGCGCCTTGGCTTCCGGGCTGTCTCCAATGAAACCTCGGCGATCGTTCCCGTGAGACTCTCACAGCTCCTGGGAACACGCCTGAATGGGGAAACGGCAGGCAACGGCCGGACCTTCGATGGGCGCGTCATTGTGGTCGGCAGGGAGCCGGTTCTTGCTGTGGAGAACGCCTCCGCAACCATCCTCTACGGCCAGCCGGGCTTCGCCTACGCCATCCAATACGCGACCAATCTCGCCAGCCCGGTCGCGTGGCAGCCGCTGGCCAACGTCGCGCTGAGCCAGCGGTTCCTGGTCCTTCCCGAAATCGAACCCCACGGCCCGTTCCTGTTTCTCCGCGCGGCTGAAGTCGGCGCCCAGCCGACACTCTCGGTGCGCAGGATTTCCGGCACGGTTCTTTCCTTCCTGCTCAGCGGCCAGCCCGGCGCGCGTTACTCGATCCATTCCGCGACGGAGGTCGGGGCGCTGGGGGCCGCGCCTCAATTGTTGGAGCTGATCTTGACCAACTCGTCGCAGACCTTCTTCTGGACGAATCAAGGCGATCCGCAGCGGTTCTTTCGGGCGCGGCAATGGTAGAGGCCGGTCGCCTGGATTTGCCCCGGGCCTGCGGCCCGCCTCGCCAACGTTCGCGCACCACCCGCATGCCCCTGGCGCAAGCCTCGCCCTCGGCACTCCGAGCCTGAGCGGGCCTCACGCCGGCCTGGCCGGCGGGGCGGTGCTTTGGCGGACGATGACTTCGGCGTCGAGACGCCGGGTCTCGGGGCGTTCGCCGCGCAGCAGCGCGAGCATCGATTCCACGGCGGCCAGTCCCAGCCGGTGCTTGGGCTGGCGGACCGTCGTCAGTGGGACGCGGTAGTTCTCCGCCGTCAGGATGTTGCCGAAGCCGGCCACGGAGACATCCTGCGGGATGCGCACGCCGCGGTCGAGAAACACCCGGCACACGCCGATGGCGATGAGGTCGTTGACCGTCTGGACGGCGGTGAAGCTGGCCTTCTCGGCGAGCATCTGCTCGGCGGCCTGCGCGCCCTCCTCGATGGT
>JAKLEJ010000025.1 GCA_022711695.1 Verrucomicrobiota bacterium
TGCGCCCAGGAAAGGCGTTCGGCATCGCATTCGGGGCGCACATCGACGATCTCCGTGTCGCGAAAACGATGGTGCTCGCCTGCGCGAACACGCTGTTTCATCGCGGCCAGGCGGGGAGAAAGCTCGTGCAGACGGAGGGTTTGAGGCGGAATCGGCGCCAGGGTCTTCATGCAAGGGTTGCGTTCAGGTTGAGATCGAGAAACGGTTGCAGGTTGGCGTTCGGGGCGGCGGTTTCGTCGAAGGGCGGCCTCCATTCCAGGCCGCAGGCGGCGTACTTGGCGCCCGCGGCCCGGTTGTAGGGGAGCAGTTCGACCGGCGGCCTTCCCGGCAAGGCGCAGACGTGCCGGGCAATGGCGCGGAGGTTCTCGTCCGTGTCGGTGACGCCGGGGATCAGGGCCACACGGATGACGAAGGGCGTCCCCATTTCGGCCAGCACGGCGAGGTTGCGCAAGATCGGACGATTATCGAGGCCAGTCCAGCGGCGGTGGGCCTGGGCGTCCATGAGCTTGAGATCGAACAGCGCCAGGTGACTCTGGCCGGCCACCCGGCGGAAGTCCTCCTCCGGCGCGTAGCCCGAGGTGTCGAGGGCGACATGCAGGCCTTCGAGCCGCCGGATCGTGTCGGCCACAAAGGCCGCCTGCAGCAGCGGTTCGCCGCCGGAGAAGGTGACCCCGCCGTTGTCGCGGAGCAAGGGCGCCTGGCGGTTCAGGATCGAGGCCAGTTCCGCCGAGGTGCAGGTCCGGCCCACCAGGCGCTCGCCTGAGGCGCTGCGCAAGACCTGCGGCGCCGGGGAGAGCCCCTCGGGATTGTGACACCAGGCGCAGCGCAGCGGACACCCCTTCAGGAAGACGGTGGTTCGCAGCCCGGGACCGTCGTGAACGGTCCATTCGCGGATGTCAAACACCACGCCGGTCATTGTCGCAGCCATTTCTTCCAGTTCTGCTCCATCTGGTCGGCGTTGGTCTTGTCCACCAGCGGCAATGGGGAGTATTCCACGGGAACGGCAGGGTCCTTCTTGAGGATGACCTTGTCGGCCAGGATTTCGATGGAGCGGTAGCCCCACTGGTAGGTCTGCTGGGCGTAGAGGCGGGCGACGACACCCTTGCGCACGTAGGGCAGTTCGGCCGGCAGCGCGTCCATGGCCACGATCTTGACCTTGCCCGGCTCCCACTTCAGCAGCGCGTCGGTGAACAGCGCCCACGAGCCGATCATCGCCCAGCCGTCGATGTCGGGGTTGGCGGTCTGCACCTCCTCCAGTTTGGCGGCGGCGTCCTGCGGCGTCTCCTTGCTGTAGAACGGACCCTTGATGGCGATGTTCGGATGCTTCCTGGCTTCCTCGATTGCGCCCTTGATGCGGTTCTGGATGTTGGCGGCGTTCTGATTCCCCCCGGGGATGCCGACGACATGCCTGCCCGGCCCCAGTTCCTTTGCCAGTTCGCGCATGATCAACTGGCCGGCGGCCACATCGTCCGTGCCGTAGAAGGCGAAGCGCTTGCTGCGGGGCGCGTCCGAATCGAAGCACATCACGGCCACGCCTCGCTGGACCGCCTTGTCGATGGCCGGCGTGAGCGTGTCCGCCACCACCACGCTGATGCTGACGCCGTCCACTCCCTGCACCGCCATCTGTTCGAGAAACTCGACCTGCTTCTGGGCGTCGTCCTCATTGGGCGTCTGCCACTGCGCGTTGATGGGCACGCCCAGCTTCGCGCTCAGATCGCGGGCCGCGTCTTCCGCGCCCGTCCGGGCGGCCTGAAAGACGGGGTTGCCCTGGTTCTTGGCGATGAGCGCAAACACATATTCGCGCTTGCCCGCCGAGGGCCCGGCGGGAGCGTTGGAGGAGGAGGGGTTGGGGCCGCAGCCCGCCACGCCCACAGCCGCGAGAGCGGCGATCGAGACAATCCGCATTCCATGTTTCATATAGGAGTCCTTGGGTCGATTCCGGGTTCGAGTCGCGCGGCGTTGGCCAGCCGCCGGTCGCGCAGGACGGTGTTGACCCGGTCCAACACCACCGCCACGACAATGACCGCGCCAATGATGATCTGGCTGTAGTTCTGGTCGATCTCGAGAATGATGATGCCGTTGCCGATCGTCTGGATGATGAGCGCGCCCAGGAGCGCGCCCAGGGCCGAGCCGCGTCCGCCGCTCAGGCTGGCGCCGCCAATGACCGCCGCCGCGATCACGTCCAGCTCGTAGCCCTTGCCGGCGTCGGAGGAGGCTGCGCCGTAGTAACCCAGCATGATCGTTGCGGCCACGCCCGCCATCAAGCCGCTGAAGGCATAGACCTTGAGCTTGACGCGCTCGACCGGCAGGCCGCTGTATCGGGCCGCCTCCTCGTTGCCGCCAACGGCGAAGATATGGCGGCCGGTGACGGTCAGCTTCAAGTACAGCGCCGCCAGCACGGTCACCGCCACCATCAGCGTCATGGGCACAGGATAAAGGTTGGCGCCGACCTCGTAGCGGATCAGGCCGTCGGTGAACTGCTCGGGAAAGTGGGTGTAGGCCTGGGCGCGGGTCATGACGAAGGCGATTCCGCGATAGATGGCCATGGTGCCGAGTGTGATGACAAAGGGATGCACACGCAGCAGCACCACTCCAAGCCCGTTCAGCAGGCCGCAGGACGTCCCCACTCCCAGGCAGAGCAGAATGGCCGCCGGAATCACCCAGGCGGGCGAGGCTCCCGCGCCCGCACCCTGCGGACCGAAGCGGTGCAGGAACATTGCCCCGCACACCGCCGCCAGGCAATAGATCGAGCCGACCGAAAGGTCGATCCCCCCGGCAATGATGACCAGGGTGGCGCCCACGGCCATGATGGCGAAAAACGACGTGTTCTTGGCGAGCTTGTCCAGGTTGTCCGCGCGGAGGAACTTGTTCACCGTGCGCGGCTCGCCCGCGCCGCGGTCCCGGATCTGCATTGACCCGCCAAAGACCGACAGCAGCAGGCCCAGCGCAACCACCACGCCCAACAAGCCGGTCTCCTTGAACCGGCGGCGCGCGCCAGGCTGGGGTGGCGTCACGCCGGTCGGCGAAACATTGCCCGGTTCAGTTGGCATGCGATGTCTCCGCAGACGCCCCCTCACCCGCGCTTTGGGCGCCGTCTCCCACGACAGGGGAGAGGGCAAGGTCCTGAGGTGTTTCGCCAACTCGCCCAGCCATCAATTGCATGAGCTTTTCCTGGGTGGCCTCCGTCCGACCCATCACGCCCGCGACGCGCCCCCGGCGCATCACCAGGATGCGGGTGCTGAGATGCAGGACCTCGGGCAGCTCGGAGGAGATCATCATGACCGCCTGGCCGTCGGCGGCCAGCTCGTCAATCAGCCGGTGGATCTCCGCCTTGGCCCCGACATCCACCCCCCGCGTGGGTTCGTCCAGCACCAGCACGCGACAGCGCCGAGCCAGGCACTTGGCCAGAACGATCTTCTGCTGGTTGCCGCCCGAGAGGGTGGCGATCGGCACGTCCGGCGACGCCGCCCGGACCCGCAGCCGTGCGAAGTAATCGCGAATCCAGCTTCTCTCTTGTCCCAGCCGAAGCCAGTCCCAAAGCCGCAGGCATTCCGGCCGCCGGGGGCACCAGGGGCAGCGCGCCGCCCGCGCCCAAAAGCCGCGGCCGCCCGGGCAATCCAACGCCGAGAGGGTCAGGTTCTCGCCGCAGGTCATCTGCGGCACGATTCCCAGCCGTTTGCGATCCTCGGTGACCAGCCCAATGCCCAGCGAAAGGGCTTGCTGGGGACCGCGGATCGACACCGGTTCGCCGTCCACGAAGACCCGTCCGCTCATGCGCGAATCCATGCCAAAGAGGGCCTGCGCCACCTCGCTGCGGCCCGACCCCACCAGCCCGGCCACTCCCAGCACCTCGCCGGCCCGCACCGAAAAACTGACTTCGGAAAACCGGCCCGGAGAGGAGGCGGATTCCACCCGCAGGCGCTCCCTTCCTGGCTGCCGTTCCGCATGCGTCGGAAAATACGCAGTCAGGGGACGCCCGATCATCAACCGCACCAGTTCATCAGGGGTGGTTGCTGCAAGGGGCCGCGTGGCCGCGTGCTGGCCGTCGCGCAAGACGGTGACCGTGTCGCACACCCGGAAGATCTCCTCCATCCGGTGCGACACGTAGAGAAAGGTGGTTCCCTGGCGGCGCAACTGGCCGACCAGCTCCTCCAATCTTCGAGCCTCCGCCAGCGAAAGCGAGCTGGTTGGCTCGTCCAATACCAGCACCCGCGCCCCCGCCGCCAGCACCGAGGCGATTTGCGCCAATTGGATCTGGCCGTTGGGGAGGCTCCCCAGTTCGTCGTCCGCGTCGCACGTGGCCCCCACCATCTCGAGGAAGCGCCGCGCCCGCGCCTTCATCGCCGCCCGGTCCAGCCACACGCCCCGTCGCGGCAGCGACCCCAGGCACAGATTCTCCGCCACCGTCAGGTTCGGACAATAGGAGAGCTCCTGGTGGACCAGACCGACGCCGTAGCGCTGGGCGTCGCCAGGAGAGGAAAACCGGCAGACGCGCCCGTCCAGGACCACGCTGCCTTCGTCGGGTCGATGGAGGCCGGCCAGGATCCTGCCCAGCGTGCTTTTGCCGGCCCCGTTTTCCCCCACCAGGGCGTGGCACGAGCCGGCGGCCACCTCGAAGCTGACGTTGCGCAACGCCGCAACGCCGGGAAAGCGCTTGCTCACCTCGCGAAAAGCGACTCGCGCCCGCAGCGGTTCGCTGCGGCTTGTTGGAGAGCAGGCCTGAGTCACAGTCGCCATCGTAGGGGGCGGGGCCGCCGCCGCAAATGAGTTTTGTTGCCCCGGAAATTGAGATCCTTTGCGCGGGCTAACGCCATTGTTCAGAGACTTTGGTCGCTCTTCCTCCGGCCCCCTGAGAATGCTTGCAGTTCCTTGGCCGCCTCGCCCGAGGAGCGGGTCTGCCGGAACTGCCCCGGGCTTCGGCCCGTCTCGCGCCTGAAGACCACACTGAGGTACTCGGGATGTTCGAAGCCGGTCGATTCGGCGATGCGCGGCAGGGTCCAGTCGGTCTCCATCAGCAGTTGTTTGACCCGCCGGAGTTGAACCGCGCGCAGCTCCGCCTGGGGCGAGCGGCCCAATTGCTTCCGGAAGCGGCGTTCCAGCACGGAGCGGGAACAGCGGGCCTCGCGGACCACGTCGGCCACCTTGACGCCCTGGCAGGCCCGCTCGCGGATGAACCGCACCGCGCGGGCGACGAGCGGGTCTTCGACCGCGAACACGTCGGAGGATTGGCGCGTCACCACCCCGACCGGGTCCACCAGGAGGTTCCGCGCCCCAGGCGGGTCCCCGGCCATCAAGCGGTCCAGGAGCGCGGCGGCCTCGAAGCCGATCCGCTCCGCGTCAGGGGCCACGCTCGAGAGCGGCGGATTGCACAGTTCGCAGAAGGTTTCGGCATTATCCACGCCCACCACGGCCACCTCGTCGGGAACCGGGACGCCGAGATGGCCGCAGGCATCCAGCACGTGTTGCCCGCGGACGTCGTTGCAGGCCATGACGCCTACAGGCCGCGGCAAGGATCGCAGCCAGAGCGCGATCCGGTTGCGCTCCTCCTGCCAGGGGTGCTCGCGGAGCCCCGCCCACGGCGATTCATACACGGCGCCACGTTCCACCGCCCCCGGGGCCGCCTCCAGGAAGCCGTCTCGCCTCCGCCTGGACCAGGTCTCCCCGCTGAATCCGCAGAAGGCGAGATGCCGAAAGCCCCTCTCGATCAGGTGCCGGGCGCCCAGGCGCCCGATGGCCGGCATATTCGAGCCCACGCGCGGCAGGCCCAGATCGAGGTGCAGGTCATTGAGGTCCACAACCGGCAGTCGCCGACGGCGGAAGATGCGCGCCCACTCCGGCGTGGTGGAGCGGCAAATGACGCCGTCGCCGCGCCAGTGCGAGAGCCAATCCGGCGGGGGCGTGCGCAGCTCGCGTTCGTCCAGAAACACCGACCAGGCGGCGTGGGTCTTGAGATACTGGGCTACACCCCGAAGGATCTCCCGCCCATAGACCACCGAGGTCTCGACGATGAGCGCCACGTTGCGCCGCCGAATCGGCTCGGGTCCTCGCGACGATGGCATGCCTGCGAGGCTACGAAGGGCAGGGCGGCGAATCCAGAGCAAAATCGGCCGACTGAATCCGCATTGCACAGGTTGGCGACGCCGTGCGCGTTCGAAGACAGCCAGGTGTGACTGAGCAGGCAGGTTGCAGGGGAATACAAGCGAAGGGCCCCCGATTGCAGGAAGGGGCCGCGTGGTTTACAGGTACAGCATGGCACAAGCGAACGGGCAGCAGCGGACACCCGATGCCGCCGCGCAGCAGGCTTTGGGCAACATTCGGATTGAGCTCGGCGCGTTCCGGGGCGGCCCGGCCGGCGCCCGGCGCCTCGACTCCCTCCTGGCCGACCTGGAAGCCAGGCTCAAAGGGGCCAACACCGAAACCTGGAGGCTCAATGCCGCAGCCGCCCAACAAGCCGTCGGCAACATTCGGATGGAACTCCAGCGCGTCGCCAGGGGGCTGTAAAAGGCCCGAATTCCTGACGGAGGAATTCGGGCCAGACGGCGGGTGACGGGGCGGGACGCTACTGCAGCCGGTTCAAGGCTTCCTGGGCGCGCCGCTTGGTCCGGCCGGTCTTGGCTTTGGTGGCCGCGGTCTGAAGCGCGTTCTGCCGGAGTTCTTTAGTCGCTCCCTTGAGATTGTCCGAAGCGGCCAGGGTGCAGAGAGCCAGGCAGGCCTCCTCGGCCACGGCGTTGTCGTTGGCAAAGGCCAGGACCATTTCGATGGAGGCGGCCGTAGGGGCTGTGCCCAAGGCGGCGATCGCCAGCCGCTTTTCCTCCGGCCGGGTGATCTGCGGCAGCAGGTCCCTGACCCGGTTGACCTTGTCCTCGTCCTTGAGCTTTTTGTCGGCCTGCACGTATTCGAGGTAACCGCGAAGGCCCAGCACCTGGTGCGAGGTCTTTTTGCCGGACTTGGCCAGCGCCAGCAGGGGCTCGGCCACGGCGGTGTCTTCCGGCCAGTTGCCCGGCCAGGTGGCCAGGGTGCGCACGGCTTCGTCCTGGACCGCCTCGTCCTTGTCCTGCAGAGCGCCTTGGACGGCGGCCAGCGCCTGGGCTCCGCCCACGCTGGCGAGAGTGTGCAGTCCGACCATGCGCAGTTCGCTGTTGGAATTCTTGACCAGGGGCAGCAGGGCATCGAGGCACTTTGCGCCCGCCCGGCTGGTGATCGCCAGCAGGGCTTTCTCGATGTCCTCGCGGTCGCGAGGGGTTTGCGCCTTCTCGAGAAGCGCCACCAGATCCACCGCCTGCTTCTCCTCGCCCAAAATGCCCACGGTGGTCAGGGCAGCGCTCCGAATGCCGGCATCGGCGTCGTTCATGCACGCCAGAACCGCGGGGAGAGCGTCGGCGACACGACGCTGGCCAAGCACCTCGATCAAGGCCCGGCGGCTCTTGCCGCTGGCATCGGGCAGGCGGGCCATGAGTTCGGCGTTGACCTCGCGGCCGGGCAGGCGGACTAAGGCGGCTTTGGCGGCCTGAGTCAGCTCGCGGTCCTCCTCAGCCGTGATGCCCAACAAAACGGGCACGCCCGCCGCAACGCCCATGCGTTCGAGCGCGGTGATCGCCGCCAACCGCATCGGCTTGGGGCCGGTCTGGGCCGCCTTGCGGATGGTCGGCAGCACGGTGGCGTCGCCGCGATCGGCCAGCACCATGACCAGCAGCGTTTGGCGATCCACCGGGGCGCGGTCCATCTCCGCCGCCACCGCCTGCGTGACTTCCGGCCCCGCCAGTTCGCGGGCGGTGCGCAGGCCAATGCCAAACGTCGCCTTGTCCTGGGACTTCAACTGCTCGACGAGCAGGGGAAGTCCGGCGGCGCCCCGGGCCAGGATGGCCCCGCGGGTGGCCTCGAGCACACGCTGCCTGGGCACGCTGGCCTGGCGGGTGAGATCGTAAAGGCGGATGGCTTCCGCCTTCTTGCCTTCGGCCAGAAAGCGTTCGGCGCAGCGCACGCAGGCGCCCGCCACCTCGCCCTTGACGGACGCAGGGGCCGTGGCCAACGCCTGCTCGAGGATGCCGGCCGGTTCGGCGCCGCCGATGCTGCCCAGGGCAGCCGCGGCGGCTTCCGCCACTTGAGAATCGGCGTCCTTGAGGTGCTTGGCCAGCGCGGGAACCGCCTTGGCGTCGCGCCGATGCCCGACCGAGTTGATCACTCCCACCAGGAGCCGGCCCTGGACTTTGCCCATGGCATCGCGCAAGGCCTCGTCCGCAGCCGCTCCGGGGATCGCCTCCAGGGCGATGCGGGCCCAGGAGGACAGGTCCGTGTGAGTCAGGAGCGGGGCCAACACCGGAACGGCAGCCGCGCTCCCATAGACGGCCAGTTTCTTGCAGGTGATGGCTTTCTCGGCGGGCCCGGCGTCAGATTCGAGCACGGCGATGAGTTTGCGTTCGCGGTCGGCGGGCGCCTCCGGAGTGGCGGCAGCGCGGGCCTGGGTGAGCGAGCCGGCGGCCATGAAAACACCCGTCAGCAGAAGCGACCAGGCGTAAGTTCGGATCGAAGGAGTCATAGATCTCGTTTTCCAGTCAAGGGTTCAAGAGAAGGGTTAGATGCGCCAGGGCTCCCGGAGAGCCTCGGAGCGGAGCCGGTTGGCCTCGTCGTCGCCGATGAACTCGTTCTTGGCCGGGTCGTAGTTGACCTTGCGGTTGAGGAAAAGGGCGATGTTGGCGGCGTGGCAGGTCACGTGCGACCAGCAGGCCACCTCGGCGTTGGCCCGGGGTTGGCCGCGGGATTTCACGCAGTCCAGGAAGTCGCGCACATGGAAGTCGGCGGGGTAGCCGCCGATCTTGGCGCCCTTGCCGACCAGCAGCGACTCGGAACTGGCCATGATGTCGCCGTTGTCGCCGGTCTCCACCCAGCCGGTGCTGCCCTCGAAGCGCACCGGGCAGGAGCCCAGCGGCAGCCATCCGTCATCCCGCACCACCAGCCTCACCCCGCTGGCGTAGCGCGCGTAGAGACGGCCGTCCTTGGGCTCATACTCGACCGGGGCGGTGGCATCGGCGTCCGCGGCCCACTGGCAGAGATCGACGCAATGCGAGCCCCATTCCAGGCAGCCGCCGCCCACCAGGCCGCCGCCCTTCTCGAAGTTGAATCCGTCCAGCAGCCGCCGGTTGAACGGCCGCCAGGCGGCAGGACCGAGGTAGAGGTCCCAATCGACCGATTCCTTGTCCGGCTCCGGCTCGGCCGGCAGCCAGCCGCTCATGCTGGTGCCCAGCCCGGCTGGATGAGCATGAACGCTTTGGAGCTTTCCGAGCTTGCCCTGGCGGGCCAGTTCGATGGCGAAGACGAAATTCGGAAGACTGCGGCGCTGCGTTCCCGCCTGAAAGACCCGGGCGGTGCGGCGGAACGTCTCGGCCAGCGCGAAGCTCTGGGCGATGTTCTTGGTGCAGGGCTTCTCGCAATAAACGTCCTTGCCGGCGTTGGCGGCCAGCACCGACGCCGCGGCGTGCCAGTTCGGGCCGGTGGCGATCAGCACCGCGTCGATGTCTTGGCGGGCGAGCATCTCGCGCAGATCGCGGTACATGGCGCAATCCTGGTTGCCGTATTGGGCGTCGGCCCGTTTCTTGACGGCCTGACGACGGGCTTCCTTGACATCCGCAATGGCGGCGAAGCGCACATCCGGCTGCTGCAGGAAACAGCCCAGCACGTAGGAGCCGCGGTTGCCGATGCCGACGCCGCCCAGCACAATCCGTTCGCTCGGGGCCACCCCGCCGTCGCGCCCCACGACCGCCCCCGGCACGACCATGGGGACGGCCAGGAAGGCTGCGGCCTGGGCGGCGGCCTTGAGAAACCGCCGCCGGTTCACAGTGAGGGGTTGCTGGTCTGCCCGCCGTCGAGGCGAGCGGTTGCGAGTATCGCTGTTCACAGTCTTCATCGTTTCTTCGTTTTGTTCCAGGCGCCAGACGCATCCCGGCTCCGGTTCTGCGCAATGCCGGGCAAGTGTCGGCATGATGCGTCGGGGCGGCCCGCTGAATCAAGCGCATCCTGCAAAAGAATTCGGCCCGGAAAAGTCCGCGATGCCGAAGGCCAGTCCGCGTGGCGGCCCAGGCAGTCGTTCTCAGCCAGGTTCCATATTGAAGGAAGAGCCCTCACCGACCCTGTTCCCGGGAAACGGAGAGGAGTCGTCCCCTGGGTGGGGCAGGAGGCGGCCCTGGCGCGCGCTGCAAACGGGCTGACGCGGCGCACACCAACCCTGCCGTTTCGGACCGCGAGGCCGGGCGGGCTAATCCATGTGGAAGACTTCTTCCATCGAAGCCCACCACTCGCCTGGGCCGCGATCCTGGAGGGGTTTCTGACAGGGGATGCAGAAGGACCACCAGCGCTGCGTGGTCGGATCGGCGGCCATCTTCGCCATGTCCGCCGCGAAATCGGCGCCGGTGTATTCGAAGTAGCTGAACAGGTAGTGCCGGCCGTCGTCCAGCTTGCGCAGATAGATCGAGTAGTTGCGGACCCGGCAGTCCTGGATCTGCTGGAGCACGTCCGGCCAGACGGCGGCGTGCAGCTTCTTGTATTCCTCGACTTTCTCCGGGTGAAGACCGAGGACCATGCCGTAGCGTTTCATGCGAGACCTTTCATTTGGCGGCGAGATCGCCGAGGTAATTGCCGTAGGTGAGCAGGAGCACCGCCCCCACCAACACGAGCAGGGCCAGGCCGATGGTCGAGCGGGCCGGCCGGCCGCAGGCGCGCCACTCGCGCAGGGCCAGGCCCACCAGGTTGCTGAAGAGCACCAGCAGGATCATGTGGATCGCCCAGCTCGTGAACTTGTAGTGGCCCATGCGGACATGGCCAAGGTTGTAGAAGAAGAACTGGCCGTACCAGAGCAGCCCGGTCATGACCGCCATGGCCCAGTTGAGCGGCAGGGAGGCTTTCTCGGGGGCGGCCGGAAGCTCCACAATCTCGGGCAGCGTCTTGTGCCGCCAATGGAGACCCAGGCAGTAGAGCGCCGTGCTCAGGAAGGCCCCGGTGTTCGAGAAGATATAGACCACGTTGCCGCGCCAGATGCCCGCTCCGTGGGCGGAGGCCACATCGGCCACCGGTTCGCCGGCTTCGAGGGCGAAGCCGTAAACGGCCGAGAGCACGCCGGCCAGGAGCGACAGACCCAGGCCCTTCATGAGGCGAAAGCCGCCCGCATCCTGGCGGGAAGTCAGGTTCCGCTCCTTGAGGCGTCCGGCCCACCCGGCGGCGGCGATGCCCATGGCGCCGACGGCGATGCCCACCACGATCCAGCCTGCCCCCGGCTTGCCGAGGGTGACCCCGAGCGTGCCTTTGACGATCGGCGGGATCATCGTGCCCAGAACGCTGGAAAGTCCGACGGCGATGGCATAGGTGAGAGAGAAGCCGATGTAACGGATGGAAATGCCGAAGGCGGTGCCCCCGATGCCGTAGGCGGCGCCGAGCAGGAACGAGTTTAGCATGGCGCTTCGCGGGGCTTCGCGGAGCACAGCCGGAAGGTCCGGAATCGTCAGCCAGGCCCCGGCCAACGGCAGCAGCAACCAGCAGAACGCCGCCTGCGTCAGCCAATAGGTTTGCCAGGACCACCGCCTGACTTGCTTCTGCGGGGTGTAGCAAGTCGCCGCAAAAAACGCGCCGATCCCATGCAGGAGGACGCCAAGAAGGGGATGGGAGGGAATGGGGTTCACGGAATCGCAGGCGGAGCGGTGACGGGAAGAAGGAGTCTGCCGATGGCCAGGTCCACCATTTCGGCCAAAACAGCAGCCAGGCACACCAAGCCGGTGCCTGTGAACAGCGACACCCCGCTCGCCATATGGAGGGTCAGTCGCATCATGGACGGGTCTTCAGGGGAGACACCGCGAGATCGCGGGCGCGGGTCTCGGGGGTCACGCGCAACGAAACCACCTGCCCATCGCGATAGACGCCCTCGATGACCGTTTGCTCGGGAGCGTGGAGCTTGAACTCGACGTTCCAGTCCCGCGGCCAGGCCGGCAGCAGGAAGAGGCGGCGCCCGTCGGTTTGCAGGAGCATGGACTGGAAGGCCTTCATCAGCACCCCGCCATGGTCCTGGTCGGGCGTCCAATCGTAGTTGGGCCCCCAGAATGCCGGAAAGCGCTCGTTACGGTCGTGGCTGCGGGCGCGGCTGACGAGGCCCTTGCGCGCGTCGTCGGCCAGGCCGAGGTAGGCCATGAAGATGTCGTCCTGCCGCCAGCCGCTGTGGCCGCGGTCCCAGCGGTGTTCCAGCGCGGCCAGCGCCCATTCGGCATTGGGCCGGTTGAAGGCGAAGAGGCGGAAGGGGAACACAGGGTAGAGTTCCGGGTTTTCGATGTTGGGTTTGTTGGCGAAGAACTCGGCCGGGGCAAGGGCTTTCTTGCCTTTCACCTCGCGCAGCGGGATGGGCGCCAGCTTGGCGCGCAGGCGCCGGGAGAGTTCGGCATCCGACGCGGAAACGAGTCCGGCGGGCAAGCCGAGCAGTCGTTCGGTGACGGCGATGCAGCCGGCGAGTTCGGGCATGGCATTGGTGCAATGCCACCAGGTTTCGAGCGCTTGCGACGGGTGCATGACCAGCTTGCCCTGCGCGTTGGTCGGATAGTGTTGCTCGAAGAACGTCAGGATTTCGCGCGCGAACGGCAGGGCGGTTTCTTGCAGAAACTTGCGATCGAGCGTGTGGTCGGAGTAGTCGAGCATCATCCAGGCCAGTTCCAGTCCGCCCACCCATTCCCACTTGTGCCAGCCGCTCTCCTGGAGCTTGTCCTTGCGTTGCTCGAAAGGCGTCCAACCGTAGGTCTCGCTGAAAACCGCGCCCCAGAACATGATGCACTCCGGGTAGAACGCGCCGTCGTGGCCGAGGTAGAGCTTGGTGCGATACTTGCAGAGCGGCAACAACTCCTCGGCATACATGCGGAAGAACGGGCGCTGCAGATCGAAGTCGCCGGACGCGCACAAGCTGATGTACGGGAGGCGGGTGTTCTGCCACCAGTAGCCGGGGCCCCAGCGACGGTAGTCCGGGTCGGCCTCGGTGGGACCGGGCGGCACGGTAAAGAGCGAGCCGTTGAACTTGATGGGATAAGCCCCGCGGCCGGCGCAGGCGGTGATGAACCGCTGAAGATGATACATCTGGCTGACATAAGCCGCCTCGTCCTTCACCGTCGCTCCGGCGCCGTCCAAGACGAGTTTGCCGTCCACGTAGAGCCGGCAGCCGCCCGCGGCGGAGTCCGCAACCGCGGCCACATGCGTCCAGCGCTCCGGCGGCAGAGCGTCCTTTTGCTGCAGGATGGCGCGGCCGCAAATGAAGCGAAGGCTGTTGCCCGGATAGGTGTCCAGGAGAAAGCCGTCGCTGCCGCCCGGGGTGATCTTATCCACCAAACGCGCGCCGCTGCCGGGCAGCTTTGCGGGCTTGACCCAGGCTTCGACGGTGAACCCGGCGGCAAAGTCCCAGCCTCCCGCCGGCTGAGCGAGCGCCTGCGGTCCCAGGTTCGTGCCGCAGTAGAGCGGACCGCCTTCAGGGGCGGCCGGCAGCGCGCGGCCCCGACGGGCCAGGGCGGCGATCTCGGCTTCGGGCAGCGCCTCCGCAAAGAGGCTCAAACGGCCAAGTTCGCCGGCAAACCGGTTGCCACCCCCCTGATCCGTCCCGATGCGAAGGGGATGGGCATTGGATGGAACGACAGAGACGCTTGCCGTCTTGACGTTCGTGCTCGAAGAGGCGCGGATCCAGCTGCGGTTCCAACACCCGCTCCACCAGGCGTCGTGCGCGAGGCGGCGCTCATTGAAGCTGACGGACTCGACCGCGCGCGCGGTTTCCTTGATGTCATCGAGCCAGCGTTCCGGCGTGGAGGGATGGCGCGTCAGGACAAACACGCTGAACTGGTGGCTGGGGCCGAGGGGCGAACGGAGCCGCCGGTCATCGAGGCGCTGGCCGCCGGCCGCCTTTACCAGCGCGCCGAATGTCCGGTGGAGCAGGGGATCGGCCTGCGGGAAACCGGTCAGCCCTTGCGTTTCGGCCAGCAACTGCGGCCCGACAGACTTGATATTGTGATGGAACCACCCCACGCAATCCGATTGGCCGGCAACCACGCCGTCGGGCTCGATCAGCATCGTGGCCTGCTTCTTGTTGGGGAGTTTGCGGTTCACCAGCACATCGCTGGTCTGCAATTCGGTTAGTTCGTGCCGATTGGTCCGCCACAACTCGACGAAGGCGGTCGCCTCGAGGGGCGTCGCGCTTTCGGCGGTCAGATGAATCGCCGGACGATTCGCGTCCACCCAGAGGCGCAGGAGGGTTCCCGGCGCCGATCCGGCGGCGGACGCCCCCGAAGCCTTGCCGAGGGCAATCTCGATGCAGCCCTGGCTGAGCTTGAGTTCCTGCCGGAACGCGGCGCCGGCCACAACCGGGTTTGGCTCGAAATGGACGCGCACCTTGCCGACCTTCAGCAGCCGGCCGTAGTCATCCCAGGCGTCGGTCTTGGCGATGTAGAAATGGAGGTCGCCGTCTCGCGTCATCCAGGCGTTGAGGGCGATGTCGCCGTTGCCCAGCGGCATCGAGCCGTGATGGTTCGCGCTGGGGGAGTCCCAGACCACGTTGAAGGTGTCCACCGGCTCGGCGATGCCTGAACAGGCGGACGCCACAATCAAGGCGAACAAGCCGGAGATGGAATGGTGCGCTTTCATAAAGGGAGATCGTGCTCGCCCAGCCGGAGTGGATAATTGCCGAACTCGCGAACCAGGCTCACAATGTAGTCGTAAGCGGGGCCGGATACCTGGCTGCTAACGGAGTGGTCGGATTGAAAAATGTAGCCTCCGCCCCGGGCGGCGTTGAGCTTGCGCAAGACTTCGCGGCGGATGGCCTGGCGGTCGCCGCTTTCCCACACCTGGATGTCGCTATTGCCGCAAAAGCCGATGCGGTGTCCGTATTGGCGGCGCAGTTCCACCGCGTCCATCCCTGCCTTGGCTTCGAGCGGGTTGCAGGCATCGATGCCCATCTCGATGAAGTCGGGGAGGATGGCTTTCACGTTGCCGCAGCCGTGATAGATCACGGGCAGTCCGCGCTCATGGGCCCGGGCGGTGATGCGCGCCACCCAGGGTTTGAAGTGCCGGCGCCAGTAATCCGGCGCCATGAACGTGCATTTCTTGTAGGCCACGTCGCCCCAGATCACGAAGCCGTCCAAAAGATCGCCCGCGCTTTCCATCTGGGCGCAGGCCATTTCGAAATAGAACTTGCCGAGCCGGCGGATGACCGCCGCCATGCGCTCCGGGTATTCGGCCATCCACATCAGGGCGTTGACCTGCCCGACCAGGCGGGTGAGACATTCGCTGACCTCGATGATGCTGCCATAGACCGGGAACTCGGCGCGCAACGATCGGACCGTGTCCAGCCACGGCGGCGAGTTGCGCTGAAAGCCGTCCCCGACGCCGGCGATCTGGTTGTCGCCCGCCGCAAGGAAGCGCCGCGGATCGTCCGGAGGATCGAACCGGGCGCTCTCGAGCTTCTCGAATGAATCCACCTCCCACGCCCGCATCTCGGGCATGGGATGCTCGAAGCGCTTGTGCAGCACCGCCCCGAAACCGGTCTTGACCACGACCTCGCTGGCATCCTCGCGAAGGATTTCGAAAGGGCGAATCCAGGGGTCCATGTTGGGAACCGTGACGATCCAATCGAGATCGTAGTGGCGGTAGGGATCGGCGTCTGCCGGCAGATTCAGCTCGCGCCGCCAGCGCTCGATGAAGCCGCCCCAAAAGAAATCGCTGATGGGGACGCGGTCCGGCTCCTGGTGTCGGAGCGCCCGGTTGAGGCGGTTCAGCTTCTTCAGGCAGTTGGGCGCGCGCCCCGCCGCCTGAGCGGACCCGGCGCCGGTGTCGAACATGCTTTTCATCGCGAGGGGAGCCCGGAAGCCAGGTCCGGGGCATTGGGTGAGCGCAGTGTCATGGCAACGATCGAGGCCGGCCGCTACTTCTTGAGGGTGAGCGTGATCATCCGCACGTCCATGACGCTCTGCCCGGGGATTTCCAGCGCGCGCAGGGTCAGCAATCCCCGGCCTTTCTCCAGGCGCAGGGTTCCGAGGTCGAGGGGGCGAAACTCCTTCATTCTCGATTCCCCCGCCGGCCGCGGGAGGGTGTCCTGGTTCGTGTAGAGCGGCGGGTCCCATCCCAGGGCCGCCTTGCCCGTGAGCCGGGCGTCCTTGAATCGCAACTCGACCACCGAGCCCGCATCGGCGAGCGGACAAGTGTAATGAATGACGGCCTGGTAGTCGCCCGCGGTGTTGACCTCGATGTCCCACGTCATGAAGTCGTCCGGCGATTTCCAGTTGACGAAGTAGGAGCAGTTCGGCGCTGCGGCGCTGCGGCGCACGCCCCCGTGCGGAATCCCGTCGCGGGCCGGCAGCGGAGTCATCGGGAACTCCGCGTAACCGACCGGGTAAGGCCGGTCGTCCGGGGGAAGACCGGCGGCCTTGGCCTTGGCCTTGGCGGCGGCGGGCGGCGGCGCGCCGGCTTTCAGAACGTCCTTGCGCCACTCGCGCACAGCGTCCGCGAGCCGCGCCACCACGTCCGGGTGGCTGTCGGCGATGTTTCGCTGCTGGCCCGAATCCGCCGCCATGTCGAAGAGGGCCCCTGAGTTGTCGAGGCGGTGCTGCTGCGAGCGCACGCTCACGTTTCCGTTCTGGTGCGAGAAAATCAGTCGGTCGGGCCAATCGGGGGGACGGGCCCCGAGGAGCAGGGGGGACAGGTCGCGTCCATCGAGCGGCTTGTCGCCCACGCGGGCAAGGCCGGTCAGGCTGGCGAGCGTGGGCAGCAGATCGATGGCCCCCGCGATCTGGCAAATCACGCGTCCGCCGCCGATTCCGCCTCCTGGCCAGCGGATGAAGCAGACCGAGCGCACCCCGCCCTCGTCCGTCGAGCCTTTGCGGCCTTTCATTCCCCCGTTCCAGCGCCAACT
>JAKLEJ010000250.1 GCA_022711695.1 Verrucomicrobiota bacterium
CTTGAAGACTTTAAGAGCGTGGAACCCGCCTTCGGCCCGGATGTGAGGGACGTGTTCGATTTGAGCCGGGCCATGGCCCGGCGAGGTTTGCCGGGGGCGCCCGGCTCGGCTCAAGTCCGGGCCCAGCTCCGGCGGTGGCGCAAGAAGCTGGCGAAAGAGACACCCTGAGCCCCGAAGGGGCGACCGCCCCGAACGGCCTCGCGCTCATGTCCGCCCCAGACCTGTTGACCGATGTCTTGCGAAGCGTCTCCCGCTCGTTCTACCTGACGGTTCGGGCGCTGCCCGGGGCGATACGTCCCCAGATTGGCCTGGCCTATCTCCTGGCGCGAGCCACGGACACCATCGCCGACACTGAACTGGCGCCGGTGGAGCAACGCCTCGAGGCACTGCGGCGCCTGAAGCTCCGCATTGACGGTTCGGGCGGGGAGGCGCCGGATCTGGCGGCCTTTGCGGCCGCCGGCGGTCCCGGCGCAGCCTCCGAAGGCGAGCGCGCCCTGCTTGGGCGCATTGACGAGGTGATCGGCCTGCTGGAGAGAACCACGGCAGGGGATCAGAAAGTCATCCGCGAGACCCTCTCGATCATCGTCAGCGGCCAGGAACTGGACTTGCGGCGCTTCGAGGTGGGGCGGAGCGGCCCGGGCGTCATCGCTCTGCAAAGCGAGGCCGATCTGGACGACTACACTTTCCGGGTGGCCGGCTGTGTGGGGCTGTTTTGGACGCGGCTTTGCCGGGCGCATCTCTTTCCCGGGGCGGAAGTGGACGAGGCGGCCTTGCTGGAGCAGGGCGTCCGCTTTGGAAAAGGGCTCCAGTTGGTCAACATCCTGCGGGACCTGCCGCGCGACCTGGGCAAAAGGCGCTGTTACCTGCCGGCTGACCAACTGGCGGCAGTCGGGCTGGCCCCGGAGCAACTCCTGGACCCTCGGACGGAGCCAAGGCTGAGGCCCTTGTATGACGAATGGTGTGACCGGGCGGTCAAACACCTGGCAGCCGGTTGGTCCTATACCAACGCCCTGCCGGGAGGCACTGCCCGTGTGCGCCTGGCGTGCGCCTGGCCCATCCTCATTGGGGTGGAAACACTGGGGCGTCTCAGGAGAGCCAACCCGCTCGATCCCACCCAGCGCATCCGCATCAGCCGCGCGGATGTCCGGCGAATCCTGATCGCTTCGTTGGCGCGCTACCCCTTTCAACGGTCGTGGCGGCGGTTGTTCGACGAGGCGGCCGGGCGGTAACCCGGAGTTCCCCGGGAGGAATTCGGGTTTAATCCTGTTGCGTTCCCGGAGGCTTTCGATGTAATTACCTGACATGCAAAGATCGAAATTGCCGTGGATGATTTGCCTGGCGGGGCTGGTCATGCTGCCCGCCTTCGGTCAAACCATGACCCCCGACCAGGAGAAGGCCGCGCGCGAGGCCCTGCGCAAGGCCATTGTCGATATGGAAAAGGGGCCGGGCAAGAAAGCCCCTGCGGCAACACCGGCCGCGGTCCAACCGCCGAAGCAGGCCGCCCCGGCAGCGCCAACCGCAGCCGAAAAACCCGCCGTCGCTCCAGGGGCCATGACGTCCGAGCAGGAAGCCGCTGCCCGCGCCGCGCTCGCGAAGAAAGTCGCGGAAATGGAGAATGCGCCGCCGCCAAAGGCGCCGACCGGGGCCCCTGTTCTGATCAAACCCGCCGAGGTGCAACCCGTGGCCGCGCCGCCGCCGGCCGTTGCCCCCGCCGCCGCGACCGCCGGGATGACCCCGCAGCAGGAGGCGGCTGCGCGCGCGGCATTGCAGCAGAAGCTGTCCGAATTGGAGGGCAAGCCCGTGGCTACGACTTCGAGCAAAGCCGAGGCCAAACGCAAGGCTGCCGAAGAGAAGGCCGCCGCCGCCAGGGCCAAAGAAGAGAAAGCCGCCGAGAAGCGTCGTCAGGCTGAGGCGGCCAAGGCGGCCGAAGCCAAAGCAAGGGCGGACCGCGAGGAAGCGGCGAAAGCCGAGGCGCGCCGTGTGGTGGAAGAAAAGCGCGCCGCCGAGGCCAAGGCTCAGGCGACAAAGACGGAGGCCGATCGCGCCGAGGAGGCCGCGCGAGCCGCCGCGGTGGCCAAGGTCAAGGCGGACCAGGAGGCGGCCAAGGCCGAAGCGGAGCGGTTGCGTCAGCAGCAGGCTGCCGAGGCCAAGACAAAACCCGCCGCCACCGCCAATGCGCAAACCAAGCCGGCTGCCCAAACGCCCGCCGTCGAACCCGCAAAAACGACCTCCAAAAAGAAGGACAAAGAGTCGCCCCCGGTGACCGCCGGACCCAAATCCAAACAGCAGCGCCTGGCGGAATTGCTCGAGGCCTACAAGAAGGACGCCATCTCGGCTGCCGAGTATTACGAGCAAAAGGCCCGCATCCTGGCGGAACCTTAATCTTAGGCTCTTGCGAATGACTCTGAAGGGCTGCGGACCAGGTTCCCAGCCCTCTTTTTTTGGTGAGATTTCCGGAAACAAGGATAAAGTATTGGCGTCTAACTTGTGATATGGTGAAGGCAATGAAGCGGAAGTATCGCCGAATCAATGGGATCAGTTCTCTGATCCTTCTGTCCCTGGTTGCGGCTCTTGGCGCCGCACAACCGGCGGCGACCTCCCAAAAGGCCGCCGCGAGTCCGAACGGCATCCCGGGAACGCCCGGACCCGTCGCGGACCGCGCGCCGATGACCCTGCTGGACCGCGAACGCACCAACCACTTCTCCCTGGTCCCCGGGGCCGACGACTGGAAGATCGCCCGGTTGGTGGCCGGCATCCTCCGCCAATCCCATTACTCCCAGACGCCGCTTGACGACGTCATGTCGTCCAAATTCCTGGACCGTTACCTGGATGCCCTGGACCCCGCCCACATGCTCTTCATCCAGGACGACCTGGACGAATTCAATCGCTGGCGCAACACCCTGGACGACCTCACGCTCAAGCTGGGGGACACCAGCCCGGCCAACGTGATTTTCCTGCGGTTCCTGGAGCGGTTCGAACAACAGATGATTCTGGGCACGAATCTGCTGGCAGGCCCGCCCCTGGTCTTCACCGGCAACGAGCGATACCAGCTCAACCGCCGCGATCAGCCGCGGCCGCGCAACCTCGACGAGGCCCAGCGGCTCTGGCGCGAGCGACTCCGTTACGAATATCTCCTGGAGAAGCTGAACATGGCGCGACCGCGCGAAGTGGCGGACGCCGTCGTCGAGAGGCTGCGCGCCAAGAAACCCGAGGAGATACTCGCCAGCATCAAGACCAGCAAGGAGAAGAAGGCCCAGCTCAAGAAGGAGCAGGAAAGCGCCGAGGCCACGACCACCAACGAAGCCTTCAAGGCCGAGGTCAAGGTTTACAACGAGATTACCGGCGCCCTCAAGGGCAAGCTCGGGGACGAAAAGGCCGACCAACTGGCCGACTGGGTGGCCCCCAAGCTGGGGAAGGAAAACCCCGAAGCCATCGGCAAGGCCATCGAGGCGCGACTCGAAAAGGAGAACGCCGACGAAATCGCCAAGATCATCGTCCGCCGCTACAACCGGCAGTGGCGGGCCTTGCGCGAGTTCGACAGCGACGAGGTGCTGCAGGTGTACCTGACCTCCCTGGCCCACGCCTACGATCCCCACTCCGATTACATGGGCAAGCCCAGCCTCGACAACTTCAACATCAGCATGAAGCTGTCGCTCTTCGGCATCGGCGCGCTGCTGCGCTCGGAGGACGGCTACGTGAAGATCCAGGAGCTGATGCCGGGGCCGGCCATGAAGAGCAAGCGGATCAAGCCCAACGACAAGATCGTGGCCGTGGCCCAGGGCACCAACGAACCGGTGGACGTGGTCGAGATGAAGCTGACCAAAGTGGTCGAGCTGATCCGCGGGCCCAAAGGCTCGGAGGTGCGCCTGACCATCATTCCGGCCGACGCCCCGGATCCGTCGATGCGCAAGGTGGTGACCCTGTTCCGGGACGAGATCAAGCTCGAGGACCAGGAGGCCAAGGCCAGGATCATCGATCTGCCGTCGGGCAACGGCAAGACGGCGCGCCTGGGCGTGATCGACCTGCCGTCGTTCTATGCGGACCTGGACTCGCGGCGCTCCGGGCGAAAGAGCACCACCACCGACGTGGGGCGGCTGCTGACCAAGCTCAAGGAGGAGAACGTCAAGGGAGTCATTTTGGATTTGCGCCGCAACGGCGGCGGCTCGCTCGAGGAAGCCATCAACCTGACCGGCCTTTTCATCAAGGAGGGGCCCGTGGTGCAGGTGCGGGACCCCGACGGGCGGGTGATGGTGGACTCGGACACGAACCCGGAAGTGGCCTACGAGGGGCCGCTGGTGGTGCTGACGAGCCGGTTCAGCGCCTCGGCCTCGGAGATTCTGGCGGCCGCGCTCCAGGACTATGGGCGCGCGCTGGTGGTGGGCGACACCTCCACCCACGGCAAGGGCACGGTGCAATCGCTGCTGCAACTCAGCCCCCTGGTGCGTCCGCCCACGACCAACAACCTGGGCGCCCTCAAGTACACCATCCGCAAGTTCTACCGCGTCAACGGCGCTTCCACGCAGCTCAAGGGAGTGACGCCCGACATCGTGCTGCCCTCGGTGAACAACCATGCGGACGTGGGCGAGGCCGCGCTGACCAACGCCCTGGCCTGGGACACCATTCCCAAGGCGGAATACGAGCGGTTGAACGAGGTGGCCCCGATCCTGGAGGAGCTGCGCCACCGCTCCGGCGAGCGCGTCGCCCGCGACAACGATTTTGCCTACGTGCGCGAGGAGATCGAGCGCTACAAGAAGATGAAAGAGGAGCGCAGCGTCTCGATGAACGAGGAGGAGCGCTTCCGCGAGAAGAAGCAGAACGAGGCCCGGGCCGAGGCCCGCAAAAAGCAGCTCAAGGCGCGGGGCGAGCCGAACCAGAAAGTCTATGACATCACCCTCAAGCTGGCCGACCAGCCGGGCCTGCCACCCCCCACGGTGAAGACCAACGCCGCGCCCAAGGAAATCAAGGTGACCGCCATGGCCGACCCTGAGTCGATCGAGGAAGAAGAGCAGGACGACGGGCCTGCCGCGCCCGACGGCACGCTCGAGGAGGCCAAACGAATCCTGCAGGACCTGATCGAACTCACGGACAAGTCCAAGCGGTTGGCGGGCGCGGTTCGGTAAGGGCGCCGCCGCGCCGCCGGAAAGCCCCGGAGCGGCCGAAGCGGGTCCGGCTCAGGCCAGCTTCTTGATCAGCACCTTGGAGTTGCGGCCGCTCTGGTCGTAACGCTCGCGGCGCGCGGGAGGCAGATCGTCGGGCGAGCCTTCCGCGAAGCCCGCCTTGGACTGGAAGTAGGTGAAGGCCTGGGTCGAAAGCGCGAAGATCTCCGACATGCCCTGGTCGCGGGCCTTGGCCTCGATGAAATGGGCCAGCTTGCGGCCGATGCCCTGGTTTTCGTGGGAGCGGTTCACGTAAAGACAGGCCAGTTCGCCCTTCTTTTGGTCGGGATACGAATGCAGCGCCACGCAGCCCACGGGATTGCGATCGATCTCGTACAGGTAATAGTCGCCCACCTGCTTCTCGATGCTGGCGCGGGTGCGACGGGCCAGCTCCTCGCTGGCCACGGAGTTCTTGATCAGCTTGAGGATGCTGCCCACACCCTTGCGCAGGGCCCGCCGGATCTGGGTGTATTCGTTGGCGTAAATGAGGGTGCCCACGCCTTCGTTGGAAAAGACCTCGGCCAGGAGGCCCTCGTCCACCCGGCCGTTGAGAATGTGAACGCGCG
>JAKLEJ010000251.1 GCA_022711695.1 Verrucomicrobiota bacterium
CCGCGAGGAGGCGAAGCTGAACGCCGAGATCGAGGACGGGCAGCGCAGCACCCTGCTTTGCCATCTGGGGAATATCGCCTATCGCACCGGCCGGGCCATCCGCTTCGACACTGCGGCGCGAAAAATCGCCGGCGATGCCGAGGCGCAGACCCTGTGGTCCCGCGAGTATCGGCCGGGGTGGGAGCCCAAGGTTTAGCCCGCGCTTCTCCTCGGGGCTCTGAACGCCGGCGGCGCCAACCCCGATATCGGGAGCAGGAAGCCCATTGGGCAAAGCGGGCAGGGGGCCTGAGTCGAAGATGCAGCACGTTCTTTACAGGGCGGCCCGGATGCCTAGAATCGGCCCCACGGACCTGGTCGTACCCGGCCCGGTGCGCGACGCAGCATGGACCCGAGCGGAAGACCGAGCGAGCGACAGCGGCCCCAGTGGGGCGGCCTGGCGCTGGCGCTGAGTGTCTTGCTGCCGGCCATGGCCCCCGCCGGTGTGACGTTGCCTCCGGATTGGCAGGTCGGCGAAACCGCGCGGGTGGAGGTGTTGACCCCGGTCGAGATCGTGGTGGTCGATCCGACTGCCACCGCCACGCTGCGCAACCGGGAAGCGCAGCGGATTCCGCCAGTCTATCGGCTGGACCCCAATGCGGCCGAGGAGGCGGTGCGTCGTTTGAACGAAGTGTGGGCGGCCAATCGCGAAACGTTCCAGGGTCGCATCGAGAAGAGCTTTGGGAAGAAACGGCTGGGCGATCGCGAGATCGGCCGGCCGGCGTTCGAGAAAGCCATCGCCGCCGGTCAGCAGGGGGGCAAGGGCTTTCCGCTGACGACGAACCTGGCGGATCGCTGGGCGCGGCGGCTGCCTGATGGGGATCTCCTGGCGGGCTGTGAGCTGGCGCTTCGAGGCGCCATGAGCCGCTTCATTCGCAAGGACCAGGCTTCCCCGGCGGAGCGCGTCGGCGCCATGCGCGGGGGCTTGGTCGTCGCGCTGACCGCCCAGGTTTCGGATGTGGCGGCCGCCGAAACCAACGGTCAGGCGATCGCCCGCACCAACGTGGTCGGCTTGTCCAAAGCCCGCACGGAGTTCGTCCAGTCCTTTGGCGGAGACGACGCCTCCATGGCCCCCTGGTTGGCGTCGCTGCTGCGGCCCAACTGTGTCTTCGACGAGGCCCTGACGCTGGAGGCGCGACAGCGGCGCACGGAGCCGCTCTGGTCCTCGAGCCGGTTCGAGGCGGGCAGCGTGATCGTGCGCCCGGGGGAGGTGGTTGACGCCCGGATCAAGGCAGCCCTGGACAGCCTGCGCGAGAAAGTGTTGTTGGCCGGGGAGCGCCCGGCGCCGCCACGAGGAACAGGGGGGGCCTGGCTTTGGATGAGCGTGGCTGGCGCGGCTGCGGTCCTGCTCGTCGGGGGGGTGGCCATGAGGCTCCGTCGGCGGCGAACAAGCCTTTTGCCCGTGCCGGTTGCGGGCGCGGTGGCCGGTTCCGCCGAGGTTGGCCGGCCGGGCCGCTGGCTCTCGGAGGCCGACCGGGCCGCCCTGATGTCGCACCTGGCGCAATGGCTGGGACGGTCCCTGGTGGAGAAGCTCTTCCGGCAGCGGCAACACTTGATCGAAACGCAGTCCGAGGCGGCGCGACAAGCCAGGGAGCTCGAGCAGCGCCTGGCGGCGGTGCAGCAGCAGACCGAGGACCGTTTCCGCGCTTACCAGGAGCGGATCGCAGAGCTGGAGCGCGAGCTGAGCGCGGCCGAGGAGGACAACCGCGACCTGATCCGCGCCAAGCTCACCCTGGCTCGCGAAGAGTTCGAAGCCACTCGGCGCGGCAAGCGCGTCGATTTCAACTGATTGCTCCGCTCGATTTGGGGGCGGCAAACCGCCTTCGAGCGGCGGAGGCTTCGCCCCGGGTGCGACCGGAGCCGCCGCGGGCACTCGATCAATGCCGCGCCCGGGGCGGCTCAGGCGGGCTTGGGCTGATGGCGCAGCGCCATTTGATAACAGTCGAAGGCTTCCGATTCCCGCTTCAGGCGGCTGAGCACCCCGGCCTTCAAGAGGTAGGCGGTCGTCAGGGAATTGTTCAAGGCCAGCGCCCGGTCGTAGCTCGCGAGGGCCTCATCCATCTGCTGCAGACGCTCGTGGGCCATCCCTCTCTTGACCAGCAGTTCCGTGTTTTCGGGGTCGGCGGCGAGCGCGGCCTCGAACCGGTCCAGCGCCTCCTGCGCCTGCCCCTGGTCCAGGAGAATCTGGCCCTCGATCAGCGCGTGGGCCTGGATCGCGCCCTGTGGCAAGACTGGCGACGTTGCAGCCGGCGCCTCCAGCGCTGACGCCGTTTCCGAGACCATCGACGCGGGCCGGCGGCCGCTGTTTCGGCCGCTCTGGTCGGAGACGCTTTCCTCGATGCGCTCCATGCGCAGCAGCAGGCGCTGCAGGCTGTCCTGGAGCGCGCCGCCGGCCTGGCGGGCGGGATCGCTCGAGACGGTTACAGTTTCCCCCTGGCCCAGGGTCCGCGGTGGAGCTTCCGTCTCCAGCGCGCGGGGGGCGCGCAGCAGGGCGGCGGCCTCCGCGAGCCGCCGGGTGGCCTGCATCTGCATCCAGACGCCGAAGAGAACCGCCAGCACCACCAGAATGGCCAGGGAGACAAACACGATGAGCAGCGTCTGGTTGGCGGCGGTCATCGTCTTGAGATCCTGTTCCCGGCGGGAATCCACAGCAGCCTCGAGTCCCCTCAGGCGTTCGGCAAGGACGGCGGCGTTGCTGGCCGCCATCACCGAGGATTCCAGGCGGGCCTGATCCAAGGCCCGCCGCGTGGCCTGAAGCTGCTGCTGCAGGTCCTGGACAGATCGGAGCAGTTCCTGCGTCCGATTCGCTTCCGCCGCGCCGGCCGTGGGCTCGTTGGCTGGGGCCCCGGCCTCGGCCAGGGCGGTCGAACCGGCGATTATCGATGCGAGGAGGATCGCCGCCAAGGCCTGAAAGCACCGGAATGAAACACGGCTCTTCATGGGGGGGATTCCTTTTCGTCAAAGGGTTCGGGGTGCACGGTTACGTCCACGTCGGTGAGCAGTTGTTCGATGCGCTGCTCGATCCGATCCGAAAGCTCATGGGCCTGGCGCAGACTCTGCCCGCCTTCCATGTGCACGTGAATGTCCATGAAGAGCTGCGGCCCGGATCGGCGCACCCGGATTTGGTGGCAATCAATCACGCCCGGCAGCGCCTCGACGGCTTGCCGGACCTTGTCCGCGACGCCCGCCGGGGCCACATCCATGAGCGTGCCGATGCTGCGGACGCCCAGGCGCAGGCTGACCACCAGCACCACCAGCGCGACTACGAAAGCCGCAACCGCGTCGGTTTTCTCGAGAAAAGCCAGGGATGGACGTCCCTGCGCCACGGTCACTCCCACCAGGCCCAGAATGACGACCGCCGAACTCCAGATGTCCGTGCTGAAATGCAGGGCGTCGGCTTCCAGGGCCTGGCTGCGGTGTTTGCGCGCCACCGCGTAGAGCTTGCGGGAACGGTAAATGTCCACCACGATCGACAACGCCATGACCAGGAAGCCCCAGACGCTCGCCTCCACGGGAACGTGCTTGAAGAAGAGCCGCTCGACCGACTCGTGGAAGATCCACCCGCAAGTGATCAGCAGGAGGAGCGTCTCGACCAGCGCCGAGAGATTCTCGATCTTGCCGTGTCCGTAAAGATGGTTGCGGTCGGCCGGCTTTCCCGCCGCCAGCACCGCGAAGTAGGTGATCCCCGCCGCGAAGAGGTCCAAACCCGAGTGGATGGCCTCGGCCAGGATGCCCAGGCTGCCGGTCATCAGCCCCACCACCAACTTCACGCCGGTCAGAAGCGCAGCCGACGCGACCGACCACAGGGCGGCCCCTCGTTTTTCCCGGTTGGCGAGTTCTTGTGACATGCCCGGTTCGATCCAAGTGCGGCTCCGGCCTTGCGGCCGGGTGACACCGCCCCGCTGTGGTTCCCCGCTGCAGGCTGTTGCGACGCCCCATGCTTGCCCTCCCTGGCGCAGGCGTCAACCCTATAAACCTGGATGCGAACGCGCCAGTTTGAGCTGCGCCGCATTCCGCTCTTGACTGCGCGAGGGCAAGGGCGATTCTTGCTTCGCCATGTCCTCAAAGCTGAATCGCCGCCGGTTTCTGAGTCGGTCCGTGATGGCCGGCGCCGCCGTCACCGTCACCGCCCAATCCTCGCCGTCCGCCGCCGAGCCGCCGCCCGCGGGGCCGCGGGTGGCCTTTGGCAGCAAGGGGGCCATGCCCACCGGCAAGATCGGCCCGCTGACTCTTAGCCGGCTCATCTCGGGGGGGAACCTGATCAGCGGCTGGGCCCATTCGCGGGACCTGCACTATGTGGCCTCCCTGATGCGCGCCTACAATACGCCCGAGAAGATGATGGACACCCTTCAGCTTCTCGAAGAGCACGGCGTCAACGCCATCATCGCCGACCCGCGCAAGAACGTGAAGGAGGTCTTTGGCCGCTATTGGAAGGAGCGCGGCGGGCGCATCCAGTGGATCGCCGAAGGCCATCCCGGCGTGGACGACTGGAAGACCAACATCAAGGAATCCATCGATTTCGGAGCGGCTGCGGTCTATGTCCAGGGCGTGATCGGCGACCGCTGGCTTTTGCAGGGCCACCTCGACCTGCTCGGCAAGTGCGTCGAGTTCGTCAAGGCACAGAAGGTCCCCGCCGGCATCGGCGCTCACAATCTCGAGGTCATCGTTCAGTCCGAAAAGAACCGCTATGGCGCCGAGTTCTACGTCAAGACGCTGCACCACGGCAATTACTGGTCGTCCCGCCGGCCCGATCAGAGCCAGGAAGTCGTCAACAACCCCGCCGACAATTATTGGGAGATGACCCCGGAGAAAACCATCGCCTTCATGCAGAACGTGAACAAGCCCTGGATTGCCTTCAAGACCCTGGCCGCCGGCGCCATCCGGCCCGAGTCGGGCTTCCGTTACGCCTTCGAGAACGGGGCCGACTTCATCTGCGTGGGGATGTTCGATTTCCAGGTGGAAGCCAACGCCCGCCTGGCCCGAACCCTCGTCCAGCAAACCCAGAACCGGGACCGGGCCTGGATGGCCTGAGGCCGCTTCGTGTCGCCGATCACCCATTTCCTGGCGAGCTGGGTTGCGGCGAGACAGGTGGCTGACAATCCCCGGGATCGCCTGCTGATCACGGCCGCTGGGGTGGTCCCCGACCTGGATGGCTTGGGATTGGTCCTCGATCTGGCCAACCGCGCTTTGGGCCGGCCCGAGACGTTCTATTACCCCGAATACCATCACTTCCTCCTGCACGGGGCGCCCGGGTGCCTGGCGGCGGCTGCGTTGGCCGCCCTCCTGGCCCGGCGCAAACTCCGGGTGGCTCTCGCCGTCGTCGCGGTCTTCCATCTGCACCTGCTTTGCGATCTTGCCGGCTCCCGCGGCCCCTCGCCGTCGGACCTCTGGCCCATTTACTATCTGGCCCCGCTCACACGGAACCCCATGTGGGTTTGGGACGGACAATGGCCGCTGGATGCCTGGCCCAACAAACTGATTTCGATCGGCCTGCTCTTCGCCTCCTTCGCCATGGCGGTTCGGCAGGGAAACTCGTTTGTGGGCCTGTTCAGCCGCCGGGCTGACGCGGTGTTTGTGGGCGTGCTGCGGAAGTGGAGCGGCCGGGTGGACCTGAAAGGCCGATTAGTTGGAAAAATGGGAGGGGAGTGAGAATTGTTTGAACAAAGGCGGCAAATGCGGGTC
>JAKLEJ010000252.1 GCA_022711695.1 Verrucomicrobiota bacterium
CCGCAGCCGTTTGACCATCTCGCAGGTGTTGCGGATGACCGTGAGCGTCTTGAGCCCCAGGAAGTCCATCTTCAGCAGGCCCAGGTCACCCACGGGGTTCATGGCGTACTGCGTGACAATCGCGCCATCGTCGTCCTCCCGCAGCGGCAGCAGGTTCTGAAGCGGCTCCGGCCCGATGACCACGCCGGCCGCATGCACCGAGGCGTTGCGGGTCAGGTCCTCCAGCACCAGCGCCGTGTCCACCAGTTCGCGCGTGGCCTCCTCGCTGCTGTAAGCGGCCTTGAAATCGGCAGACTGCTCCAGCGCCTTCCCGAGCGTCATCTTCAGCTCGTTGGGGATCATTTTGGCCAGGCGGTCGCAGTCGGCGTAAGTCAGGCCCATGGCCCGGCCCACGTCCCGCACCACCGATTTGGCCCCCATCGTGCCGAAGGTGATGATCTGGGCGACGCAGTCCCGCCCGTACTTCTCCCGCACGTACTCGATCACATCCGCCCGCCGGTCATCCGCAAAATCGATGTCGATATCCGGCGGATTGACCCGCTCCGGGTTCAGAAACCGCTCGAACAGCAGGTTGTAGCGGATGGGATCCACGTTGGAGATCTCCAGCAGGTAGGTCACCAGCGAGCCGGCCGCCGACCCGCGCGCCACGCAGGAAACTCCCATCTGGCGTCCGTGACGCACGAAATCGCCCACGATCAGGAAGTAGGAAACGAACCCGGTCTTCTCGATCGTGTCCATCTCCAGCTTCAGGCGGTCCAGGACCACCTTGACGGCCTCGGCCACCGCGGGGTCATCGAGGCGGTTGGCGGGGGGCGCGGCCGCGCCTGGTCCGCCTTCGGCAAGGGCAGGGGACGCGTAGGTGGGCAGACGCTCCGGCTCGGCGATGCTCTCCGCCACAAACGTCTTGCCCTCGATCCGCGTTCGCAGGGTGTAGCGGCCCGCCAGGCCCTCCGCCAGCAGTTCCCGCAGCAGCCCCTCCCGCGTCTGCGGCGCGGGCGCCTGGAACACGGGATAGTGCAGTTTGCCGAATTCGATCTCGAGATTGCACTTCTCGGCCACCTCCAGCGTGTTCTGGATGGCTTCCGGAACCTCGGCGAAGAGCGCCTTCATCTCCTGGGCCGAGCGCAAATAGAACTGCTCGGGCACGTAGGTCAGCCGTTTGGGGTCGTTGATGGTGGTCTGGGTCCCGATGCAGATCAGGATGTCGTGGGCGTGCGAATCCTCCTTGCGGAGGTAGTGAACGTCGTTGGTCGCCACCACCTTGAGCCCAAACTCGCGCGCCCACGGGATCAGCAGCCGGTTGACTTTGGCCTGGTCGGAGATTCCATGGTTCTGCAGCTCCAGATAGAAGTTCTCCGGCCCAAGCACCTGCTTGTGCCAGTCGATCGACTCCCGCGCCTTCTTCAGATCGTCATTGAGAATGGCGTCCGGGATTTCCCCCGCCAGGCAGGCGCTCAGCCCGATCAGCCCCTCGTGGTGCCGCTCCAGCAGTTCCCGGTCGATCCGCGGCTTGTAGTAGAATCCCTCCAGGTGCGCCGCCGTCGCCAGCCGGATCAGGTTCTTGTAGCCGGTTTCGTCCTTCGCCAGCAGGATCAGATGATGATACTCGCCGCCGCGCCCCCCCGGGGCCTTCTTCTCGAAGCGGCTGCCGGGCGCGACATACACCTCACAGCCCACGATTGGCTTGATGCCGGCGTCGCGGGCCCCGCGGTAGAAATCGATCGCCCCGAAGAGCACCCCATGGTCCGTGAGGGCCAGCGCTGGAAACTTCAGCGCGCGCGCGCGCTCCATCAAACGGTCCAGCCGGCAGGCGCCGTCCAGGAGCGAGTATTCCGAGTGCAGGTGCAGGTGCACAAAATCCGCGTGCGACATGCCCGCAATCTAAACCCCGGGCTTTGCGCGGCGCAAGCGCCGTCCGCCCCGGCCAGGCGCTCCGCGGCAGACTCGAAAAGACTTGGTTGGCGGCCGGCCTTTTGGCAGAATCGCGCCATGAACCGAGTGGGCATCGGCTACGACGTGCATCGCCTGGCGGAGGGCCGCAAGCTCTACCTGGGCGGTGTGGAGATCCCACACCCACGCGGCCTGGAGGGGCATTCGGATGCGGACGTGCTGATGCATGCGATCTGCGACGCGATTCTGGGCGCGCTGGGGCAGGCGGACATCGGCCATTTCTTTCCAAACTCCGATCCCCGGTGGCGCGGCGCTCGCAGCAAGGTCTTTCTCCAGGAGGCGGCGCGGCAGGTGGCGTTTCATGACGGAAAGATCGTGAACATCGACGCCACGATCATCGCCCAGGAACCCAAGATCAGCCCCTACGTGGCCGCCATGAAGGAGAACATCGCCATCGCCCTCGGGATCAACGTGCGCCGGGTGGCCATCAAGGCGACCACCAACGAAAGCCTGGGCTTCATCGGCCGGGGCGAGGGCATCGCCGCCATGGCCGTGGCCAGCGTGGAGGTGGAGGAGTGAGCCGCTCCGGCCCCGAACCGCTCGAATCGCGCGACGGGCGATCGGCCCCGGGTCGGGCGCTCTCCGCAGGCTGAACGCGCCCCGGCCCATGCCCAAGGCTGAGATCAGTTGGAAACGGCTCGACGACGAGGGCGAAAAGCTCCAGGTCTATGCCCAGCGCATTGGCGGCCAGTGGCATTTCCACCGCCGCCGCCGCCGCTTTGACCCGTGGGAGGCCGACCCCCAGCCGCCTCTGGAGGATTGGATGGAACTCTTGGATGCCGTTCGCCGGGGCGTGCCGCGCCGACGCTATCCCCCGGACGAAATCGAGCGGGTGCAGTCCGCCATTCGCGAGCGCTTCCCCGAGGTCGCCTTCGACCCGTGAGACAGCCTCCCCTCATTCTGATCACCTCCTGCACCCAGGGTCGTGGCGCCGAGTTCGCGGACCCTTCCCTGAGTTTGTCCTCGAATTATACCGATGCCATCGCCTCTGTGGGCGGCCTGCCGTGGGTGGCCTCCAACCGGCCCTTGCCGGGCTTGGCGGCAGCCATGGTGGCGCGGGCGGACGGGGTGCTGTTGACCGGCGGAGAGGATGTTCAGGCGAGCCTCTATGCGCGCGGGCTCCCGCCGAAGCTGCGCCGCGCTTTGGGGAAGCCGGATGCTCCGCGGGACCTCTTTGAGTTGCAGTTGATTAGGGAAGTCTTGCGGCAGGCCAAGCCGCTCCTGGCCATCTGTCGGGGCCTGCAGTTGCTCAACGTGGCCCTGGGCGGGGACCTCCTCGTGGACATTCCCCTGCAGTGCCGGGGCGCCCTCAACCATCGCCGCATGGATCGGAAGGACAAAATTGTCCATGATGTTGAATTGACGCCGGGCTCGTTGCTGTCCACAATCACCGGTCAAAGCGTGATGGGAGTCAATAGCTCGCATCATCAGGCCGTGGGCCGCATCGCCGGCTTGCTCGGCGTGGCGGCCTGGAGCGAGGATGGAATTGTCGAGGCGCTGGAGCTGGCGCCGGCGCGAAAGCCGCTGTCGCCGTTCCTGCTGGCCGTCCAGTTCCACCCGGAACGGCTGTGCCGCCAGCATCGGCCACATCGAGTGTTGTTCGAGAGTTTTGTGAGCGCGTGTGCGCTCTTGCGTTTGTAATCGCTATGAAGGCTAGAATCATGATCGTGGACGATGAGGAGCAGGTGCGTCTCTTTGTGCGCACCGTCCTCGAGAAGGAGGGCTATGAGGTCATGGAAGCCGGCGACGGGGCCACCTTGCGCGCGGCGTTTGACGGCCTCCAACCGGACGTCATCCTGCTGGACCTCAAGCTGCCCGACGATGATGGGCTGGCCCTGCTGCCCCAGATCAAGCGCAAATGGGCCGACACCGAGGTGATCGTCCTCACCGGCTACGGCTCCATCGAGGTGGCGGTGGAAGCCACCAAGCTCGGGGCCTACTATTTCCAGCCCAAGCCCTTCGACGCCGCCACCATCCGCCTCCAGGTCGAGCGCGCGATCGAGCACAAGCAGATCAACGCGGAAAACAGCGCCCTGCGCCGCGCCATCACCACGATGAGCACGGGCGCCTCGCCCGTCTTCCAGAGCCCGGCCATGAAGGATGTCGTGCGTCTGGTCGAACGCGTCGCCCCCAGCGACGTCTCCGTCCTCATCACCGGCGAGAGCGGCACCGGCAAGGAGGTGGTCGCCGATCTGCTCCATGCTGTCAGCCCCCGCAACAAGGGACCTCTGATCAAGATCAATTGCGCCGCCTTGCCGCGCGAGTTGATCGAAAGCGAACTCTTTGGCTCGGTCAAGGGCGCCTATACGGGCGCTCAGCAGGACCGCGACGGGCTCTTTCTCCTGGCCGCGGGCGGCACCTTGCTGCTGGACGAGCTATCCGAGATGCCCATCGACACCCAGAGCAAGCTGCTTCGGGTGTTGCAGGAAAAGACCGTGCGGCCCGTCGGCGGACGCAGCGTCTATAAATCGGACTGCCGCATCATCGCCTCGACCAACCGCGTTCCGGACGAGGCCATCAAGCTGGGCAAGCTCCGCGAGGATCTCTACTACCGCATCAGCGCCATCAACATTCACCTGCCCCCGCTGCGCGAGCGCCGCGAGGACATCCTCCCGCTGGCCAGTTCGTTCCTGAAGCGGTTTGCCGCCCAGGCCAACCGGGTTATCACCGGCTTTTCTCCCGGCGCCGCCGAAATCCTCCGCAAGTTCGACTGGCCCGGCAACGCCCGGCAGTTGCAGAACGAGGTCCAGCGCGCGGTGCTCATGTCCGAAGGCAAGGTCATCGAGGCCCACGACCTGGCCATCAACACCGTCCGGCCCCAGGACGAAGAGAGCGACGTGAATCTCACTCTCATGGAGGCGATGGAGCGCAACACCATCGTCCAGATTCTCAAGGAAACCAGCGGCAACAAGCTCGAGACGGCCAAGCGCCTGGGCATCGGCCGCCAGACCCTCTACAACAAGATCAAGTCCTACAACATCGAGACTTGATTAGAAGCCCCGCAAGGCGGTGCTCGACCGCCGGGGCAGCCCCGGCGCCGGCAGCCGCTTCAGCACGAGGTATTCCAGCCCCATTTGGCGGCAATACTCCCGTTTCCCTCCCTTGTCCCCGTCCTCGTTCACCGCGTAAATGTCCGGGCGGATCCGCCGAATCTCGGGGTCCGCGTCCAGCCAGCCCTCGCCGCTGGAAATGAGCGCCTGCTTGACGTGGCGGATCGAGCCGACCACGTAGCGGCGCTCCTCCTGGGGCAGCAGCGGATGCCCCTCGCCTTTGAGCAGACGAATGTTGGCGTCGTGCCCGAGGACCACGTAAAGGTCCCCGTGCGCGCTGGCCTCTTCCAAGAAGCGCACGTGCCCCGAGTGGAACCAGTCGTAACACCCGGTCACCACCACCTTCTTCCGCCCCGGCGGCCCCGCCGCGGGGGCCGGAATCGGGAACGCCTCGGTGCGGGCGCCGCCCAGGATCCGGTACTCGATGCCGCGTTTGCGCGCGTGTTCCGCTTTCGCCGCCGTCGCGTGGCAGTCTCCCACGAGCCACACGTCGGGCCGAAAGTCCGGCTCCTCCGGCAGCGTATCCGGATCGGCCGGCCCGCGCGCCAGTCGCGCCCGCGTGACGTAGCGGACCGCGCTCACAAAATACAGCCGCTCCGCCTCGCAGAAGCGGGGGGCCTGGCCGGTGACGATCCGCGCGGCCTCGTCCGACCACAGCAGCACCGTCAACTCCCCGAGTTTGGCGGCCTCTTCGAG
>JAKLEJ010000253.1 GCA_022711695.1 Verrucomicrobiota bacterium
GCTGACATCGTCGAAAATCTCCATGACCGTGGCCTTGGGCTGGGAGAGATGAGAGACGGCGAAGACCGTGTAACCGCGGCGCAGCAACGGGGCCGCCATCCAGGCTTGAAAATTGCCCGGGCGCGACTTCCAGCCGCCGCTGACCATGACCGCCACGCCCAGGCCGTTGGGACGAGCGGGCCGGAGCACGTCCAGAGTCAGATTCTGCCCGTGACGGCGGGCATAGACGATGCCGTCCTGGCGGGTGACAGCCGGGTGAAAGTACCACCAGGCGACCGCCGCGATCACCGTCATGGCCCCCAGGAGAACCCCCAAACCGATCAGGAGCCGCCGAACGATGCGCCAGGCGCTCATGAGCAAAGAAGCATGGGAAGCTCGTGCATTCGGCGCCTAATTCGGTTTTCTAAACGTTCACACATCTGCGACACGAGCGGGCTAAGCCGGGGGGTTCCCCAGCCGCGACAGGGCGGCGGCGGCGCGGTCGATCCAGTCGGCGGGCGGCAGCGCATAGGGCCGGAAGGTCTCCAGGTAGCCCTCCTGTTCGTTGTAGAAGAGGGCGCGATGCAGCCCGAGCGTGCTGGCCTTGGGATCGTCGCACAGGCTGGCCGAGTCGTTGGTGCTCATCTGGAAAAGCACGCGCATTTCGAATTCGGAGAGGGCCTTGCGCCCCAGGAATCGGTTGACGTTGTTGTAGGTGTCCACGGAGGCGATGACGTGGATGCCATGGCTGGGGCCATCGGTGACCAGGCGGGCCAGTTGCTGGGCGGGATTGCCCGCCGCGTCGTCGCCCCCGAGGGAAAACGCCATGTCCTCGTCCTGCCGCAGCTTCTTGTAGTTCTGAAGCTCGTGGAGGAAGACGAAGGTCTCCGGGCCCGGCGCCTGGGCGTCCTCGATCCGCCCGTTCAAGTCCGCCTCCAGGCGCTTCATGACCTCGGGAATATCGCCGCTCTTGGCGACAACCAGTTCATGCGGAATGCCGCGGAAGACCCGCTCGAAGAACTCCCGCTGGGGCGTGTCCGGAAGCGTGCTGTCGAAAAAGACGAAGCGCGCGGCGCCACGGGGATGCTGCGCGGCGAGAGAGATGAGGCCGACGGCGAACATGGCCAGGACAGCCTCTTCGCGCTGCCCCACGATGAGGAGATTGCTGCCGCTGCGGCGCTGGAAGAGCGCCTCGGTGGGGCCTTTGATGGAGTTGGGGGCGCCCAGCCAGAAGCGGGCGGCGGACGGCGGCTTGGAGGCGAGGGTTTCGAGGGCCTGGCGCAGCGGCAGGTTGTCGCGAGTGTCCGCGGGCGCGTTGCCTTCGAAGACCACGGGGCCGGGATAAACGGCGCCGCGCCCCCCGGCCACGCGAGCCACTTCCTCGAGGCTGGCGTCGCGCTCCTCGTCGGAGAGCCAAACGGTCTGGAAGGGGCTGTTGCCCTCGAGATTGCCGGCCATGTCGTTGTAGATGCCCTCGCCGGGGCGCGAGAGCAGCCGGGGCGCGGAGTTGCTCTCGTCCATGATCAGGTAGGCGTCGGCTTCGTTGCACTGGAGGGCGATGCGGATGACCATCTGGCCGAGGGTGGCGCGGGCCAGGGTGTAGGCGCCGCCCAGGGTCTGCGAGCCGAGCACCACGTGAATGCCGAAGGCGCGCCCCTGGCGGACGATGCGGTCCAGCAGCACCGCGGCCGCCTGGGAAATGCGGTCGTCCTCGACGAAGAACTCCTGAAACTCGTCGATGATCAGCAGCGAGCGGGGCATGGGCTCGGCGCCGCCGGCGCTCTTATAGCCGGGAATATCCTGCACGCCGAGCTTGCGGAACAAGTCGCCGCGGCGGCGCAGTTCCTCGTCCACGCGCTGCAGCACGCTCAAGCCGAACTCGCGGTCGCTCTCGATGGCCACCACCCGGGCGTGAGGCAGGCGGTGGGAGGCATAGCACTTGAACTCGACGCCTTTCTTGAAATCGACCAGGTAGAACTCGACCTCCTCGGGGGGGCACCAGAGAGCCAGGTTGGTGATGACCACGTGGAACAGGGTGGACTTGCCCGAACCGGTTTTGCCCGCCACCAGGGCATGCTGGCGGGTGCCCTTGCCGATGGCGAGGTATTGCAGCTTGGTGGCGCCGGTGCGCCCGATCGGCACGCGCAGCTCCTCGGTGGTTTCGAGGGTCCACCGCTCCTGCGGGGCGGGGATGACCTGCGCGAAGGGCACCTCGACGCGGTTGGCGCCGCGGCTGGCTTCGCCCACCTGGTGGAGAAAGCGGGTCGCAAAATCGGCGTCCGGCGGCGCATCCAGGCGCAGCTTGATGCCCGGCCCGGAGAGCCCGGCCAAGCGCGCGCCCTCGCGATCGCAGACGATGCCGACGCTGCTCTTGCGGAGCGCCTCGGGCACGAAGTCGGGCGGCGGCGGATAACGGTGATCCCAATGGATCAGCGTATAGACGCCGCAGCGCGCGCCGCTGGCGGCGATGTGCAGCAGCCGCCGGATGGCCGTCTCGCTGAAGTTGACGGGGAAATCGGCGATGACCACGAAGTGGTATTTCTCGGCGATGTTTCCGGCCTGGAGATTGTATTCGGCGATGGTCTCGTATTCGTTGCGAAGGTACATCTGGATGACCTTCTCCATGTGCTCGTTCAGGTCGGCCAGGCGCTGCTCGATCTGCGTGGTCTGGGTCCAGATGCGGCTGTTGACGATGTTCTCCTCGTAGTCGGCCAGGTGCATGATCCCGGCGAAGTTCTGGCCGAGCTTGACGGGATCGATGACCGTGAAGCTGGCCTTGCCGGCCGGCAGCGTGGCCAGGAGGCGAAACAGAACGTTGTTGATCACCGCAACGGCCTCGTCGCCGCCGCCCCTGGGGGTTTCGATCAGCAACGAGCCCGCCTGCGGATAGGTGAGGCAAACCGGCAGGGAGAGCCGGGCCGGCCCCGGCAAGGTGAGGCGCGCCAGAGTGCGCGAGCCCCCTGCCCCGCTCATCGCCTCCACTTCCAGGTGGCCCACCGGGACTGCGTTCACGGCGGCGGCGGGCGGCGCCCAGTTGTCCCAAAGCCCGGGCTGCCACGGCGGGAAGGCCGCGGCCGCCGCCGCGCCGGCCGCCTTCGCGGCCTCATAGAGCGGAGTCATCCGCGTCCGCCAGTCCTCCTCCAGCTTGCGCCAACGCGCCTGGTAATCCTCGTTGATCTTGCCGAGGCTGGCGTCTTGAGCCTGCCCCAGGTGTTGGGTCTGGGCCTCGATCTCCCGGTGCAGTTTTTCGGTCGCGGCCACGCGGTCGCGCTCGATTTGTTCGAGGGCCGAGCGGGCCTGCCGGTCGTTCCTGGCGACGGCGCGGCGGTGTTTCTCTTCGATCTGCCCGGGCCGCACCTCGCGGGCCAGGACGGCTTCGTCCTGGGCGCGCTGCCAGGTTTGCTCGAAGCTGCGGATGCGGGCGGCGCAATCGGCTTCGATGTGTTCGGCCTGGCGGGCATGGTTCTGGCGGGCCTGCTCTTCACAGGCCGAGTGCAGCCGGCGGGCCGTGTGAAGCGAACGGGCGATGGCCGCCGCCAGGGGCGCGGCCGTCTGCCGGCCCAGGAAATAGGCCGTGACGATGAGCGCCAGCCCGGCTCCCGCGCCCCCCGCCGCCTGCGCCGGGGAGAGGTTGGCAAGTTGGAAGTGACGCAGCGCCGGGGCCAGCCCAACGCCGCAGACGACCAGCAACACGCCCCACAGCCAGAGCGGGACCATGCGGAACAACAGCGGCAGCGGCCTTCTGCCGAAGCGCTTCAGGTCGGACTCGAGGCTCGTCCGCAACTGGTGGAGCCGCTCCAGCAACTGGCGTTCATCGGAAGCCGGCTCGGGGGCGCCGCCCTCGCCCGGGGACGCAAGCAGGCGGACGAAACGGCCAAAGCCGCGAAAGGCCCGGGCGGCCTGCGCCTCCAATCCCGCAAACGCCTCCTGGCTGGCGCCCAGGCTCTGGCTGAACTCGGCGTAGGCAGCCTCGTTCGCAGCCAGGCTTTCCTCGCGGAATTTCCCGGTGTCGAGCAGGCCCTTCTGGGCGATGTATTTCTGGCGGCCCTCCTCGTTCTGAATCTTCTCGAGGGCGCGGCGCAGGCTGGATTCGCGCCCTGCGGCCAGCCGGGCTTCGCGCTGGTCGTGGCGGCGCTGGGCCTTGTCGCGGGCCGCCTGAAAGGGAACGGCCAACCGGCTCAATTCGGAAGCCAGGAGGGCCTCTTTCTCCGCAATACCGTCCTGGCGCCGCCGTTGGGCCGCGCCGGTCCGGGCTCGCAACTCCTGGTTGAGCTTTTCGTCCGCAGCGCCGAGGTCCTGCACGGTCTCGCGCAGGCGCTGCACCAGGCCGATCGTTTCACTTGCGCTCAGGTGGCTACTCACAGTCGTTCCTGACTTTGGACAGAATCTTGTCCAGTTGATCGAACACCTCGCTGGCCTTGGCGGTGGCCGAAAACAGTTCGTTGAGATGATCTCTTTCGAACTCGTCGCTCTTGGCGTCCTTCCACGATTCCCGCGTCTGTTCCCAGCGCAGCGTCAACTGCTGCGTCAGCCCCATGAGAATCTGGCCATAGCCGCTGACGTTCATGGAGCGGGCTCCTCCGCGCCGTCGGGTTTCGGGGCTGAGTCCGCGCCGGCGGCGTCTGCGGGGGCGGACGCGGGAGAAGCCGCGGGCGCCACGGACGGCGAGGCCACGCCGGCGTAGGCGTCCAAAATCTTCACCACCTCGGCCAGGTGGGCCGAGGCCTTTGGCACCCGGCTGTCGAGCAGGGTGCGCAACTGTTCGAGCTGCTTCACCAGGGGGGCCACCCGGTTGTCGAATTCCCGGCTCCACTGCTTGAGTCTCTTGAGCTTGTCCTCGGCCTCTTCCACCAGGTGTTTGGCCCGCTGGACGGCAGCCCGTTGGGCGGCGGCCGGCTCGCGCAGGTTGGCGGCCTCGGCGCTGAAGAGTTCCTGCTGCGCCTGTTCGAGCTTGCGACGGCGCAGGCGGACCTGGTTCTCCAGATGGGCCCGTTGCTCGGCCTGAAGCCATTGCCGGGTCCGAGAAACCTCGTCCGCGGCGTCGTTGACGATCGGCCGGGCCTTGCTGGCATAGACCAGAAGGCTGGCTCGAAACGCCTCGATGGCCTCGGAAGATTCGACGTGGGCTCGCTCGGCCATGGCTCAAACTGGGAGGCCCGCCCCGGCGCCCGCAGGGCAGGCCGGCCGGGGCGCCCGGGCGCACTGGACCGGAAGACAGCCGGGTTGGAGCGATACCGCCTTCAAAAGCCTGTTCGAAGGGCGGGCTAGCGCTGGTTCAGGTATTCCTCGACGCGCTGCGCCTTTCGCAGGAGATACGGCACATGCTGGTCGGAGACCTCGATGAATTTGCGCAAGGCCTTGGCGGTCTGCTTGAACTCCTCGGCGAACTTGCCGTGTTCCTGGTCCTGCCAGGTCTCGCCCAGGGCGGCAAAGCGCGCCTGGAGCGAGCCCAGCCGGTTTTGCAGATCGCGGTTGAACCGCTGCAGTTCCTCCGCAAACCGCCTGACCGACTCGGGATCCATTATTGCCTGCGGCATCCTTCATCCTTTCGCTTTTGCGGTGAGGATGGCGCTCGGCGGGGTCAAGTCAAACCGAAAACTCCCCCGTGCATCCGCGCGTACCTCACCGGGGCGACGCGGCGGCCGTCATTTCCCAATGCGCGGC
>JAKLEJ010000254.1 GCA_022711695.1 Verrucomicrobiota bacterium
GCCCACGAAGCGGTCCGCCCCTGCCTGGGGGATCGCCGGGCGGGGCCGGGCGGGCGTGATCGCGGCCTACGCGGCGCTCTTCGAGCCGCGGCTGGACGAGATCGCGCTCGTGGCGCCCACCCCTTCGCACCGCGAGGGCCCGATCTTCCTGAACGTCCTGCGAGTGCTGGACGTGCCGGACGCCCTTGGCCTGCTGGCGCCGCGCGCGCTGACCCTTCACACGGGCCAGCCCGAAGCCTTCGCCCGCACGGCCACGCTCTATGGTGTGGCCGGCGGCGCGCTCCGCCGGCCGCCGCTGCCTTAAGCCGCCGAACCGCATCATGCCCATTCCACTTCCTGAAGCCATCGAGACCGAAGCCCAACTCGAAGACGTTCTGACCCGGCCCAGTCCCGAGTTGAGCGGCTTCATCCGGCAGGCGCGCAGTCCCCTGCTGATCCTGGGCGCGGGCGGCAAGATGGGGCCGACGCTGGCGCTGCTGGCGCGCCGGGCCGCCGACACCGCCGGGCACGCCCTGCGCATCGTCGCCGTCAGCCGGTTCACGGACGAGAGCCTCCGCGGCAAGCTCGAGAGCCGCGGAATCGAGACCATCGCCTGCGACCTGCTGGAGCGGGAAGCGGTGGCCGCGCTTCCCGAGGCCCCGGACGTCCTCAACCTGGTCGGCCGGAAGTTCGGCTCCGGCCGCAACCCCGCCCTGACCTGGGCCGTGAATACCATCGTCCCCTCCCATGTGGCCGCCCGTTTTCCCAGGGCCAGGATCGTCGCGCTTTCCACCGGCAACGTCTATCCCCTCACCCCCGTGGACCGCGGCGGCGCCCCCGAAACGCATCCGCTCACGCCGCTGGGCGAATACGCCAACGCCGCCGTCGCCCGCGAGCGCCTCGTCGAATACCACTCCGGGCGCAATCGCACTCCCGTCGTGCTGCTCCGGCTCACCTACGCCGTCGAGCTTCGCTACGGCGTGCTGCACGACCTGGCAAGAAAGGTGTGGGCAAACGAGCCGGTGGACGTCACCAACGGCTGGTTTAATTGCATCTGGCAGGGCGACGCCAACGAGCGCATTCTGCGCGCCTTGAGCCTGGCGGCGTGTCCGCCGCTGGCCCTGAACCTGACCGCGCCCGGCGCGCTGTCGGTTCGGAAGGTCGCCGCGCGCCTTGGAGAATTGATGGGCCGGACGCCGCAGTTCACCGGCACGGAAGCGCTGGACGCGCTGCTGACCGATCCGGCCGAGGCCTGCGCGCGGCTGGGGCCGCCGGCCACCCCGCTCGACACCCTCCTGCGCTGGACGGCCCGCTGGGTCGCAAGCGGGGGAGTCTCGTGGAACAAACCCACGCGCTTTGAGGTGCGCAACGGCGTCTTCTGAGCAACTCCTCCCCCACGCCTCCCTGGCATATGGCCTCCTTTCCTCAACCGCCCGCCTGGGTCTTGCGACGGCTCCGCAAGGGGTTGGTCATTCCGGCCCATCCGCTCGCCCTGACGCGTCGGCGAAAGCTGGATGAGCGGCGGCAGAGAGCGCTCACCCGGTACTACCTCGACGCTGGGGCGGGAGGGCTGGCCGTAGGAGTACACACCACTCAGTTTGCGATCCGGAGGCCCGAACACAGCCTGCTCCGCCCGGTGCTGGAACTGGCCGCCCTGACCGCCCGGGAACGGGGCGGGCCTTCCAGCCAGGCGGCGGTGCTCGTGGCCGGCGTGTGCGGCCCCACCGCGCAGGCGGTGCGGGAGGCGGAACTGGCTCGTCAACTCGGCTACCATGCCGGCCTGCTGTCGCTGGGGACGCTCCGGGACTGCCCCGAGACCGCCCTGCTGCGGCATGCCCGACACGTCGCGCGGGAGATTCCGCTCATGGGGTTCTACCTTCAGCCGGCCGTCGGCGGCCGCCGGCTCTCGTTCGAGTTTTGGCGCCGCTTGGCCGAGCTGCCCAATGTCGTGGCCATCAAGATCGCGCCGTTCAACCGCTACCAGACCCTCGAGGTCGTCCGCGCCGTCGCGGAGGCCGGGCGGGGCGCCGACATCGCCCTCTACACGGGAAACGACGATCATATTCTGCTGGACCTCCTGACCCGCCACGTCGTTCCCACTCCCGGCGGCGTACGCCGCCTGGGCATGGTCGGCGGGCTGTTGGGCCAGTGGGCGTGCTGGACCCGGCAGGCCGTCGCGCTGCTGGAGCAGTGCAGGCAGGCCCGCGTTTGCGCGAGAATCCCCGCCCGGCTGCTCACGCTGGCGGAGCAACTCACTGACGCCAACGCCGCCATCTTCGATGCGAGGCACGACTTTGCGGGCTGCATCGCGGGCATCCAGGAGGTGCTCCGCCGGCAAGGCCTGATCGAGAACAACCTGTGCCTGGACCCGAACGAGACGCTGTCCCCCGGCCAGACGCGCGAGATCAGCCGGGTTGCCGCCGCCTACCCCTGGCTCAATGACGACGACTTTGTCCGCCGGAACCTCGACAAGTGGCTGAAAGCATAGCCCCAAACTTCCTGTTTCGCGTTTGCGCCGAACGCGGTTAGAGTGGCGGGCGATGAAGCACGAGCGGGAACACTTGAACGAGCCGATCCTGGCGTACGCGCGCAAGGATTTCGCCCGGCTGGATCAGTCCTTCACCGTCCAGCAGGCTCTCGAGGCCATCCGGCAGCGGGGCGTGGGCGAGAAGATCGTCTATTTCTACGTGGTGGACAAGGAGGACCGTCTGAAGGGCGTGCTGCCCACCCGCCGGCTGCTCACCGCGCCGCTGGACCAACCGCTCTCCGGGATCATGATCGCCCGGGTGGCGGTCATCCCCCACACCGCCACGGTGCTGGACGCCTGCGAAATGTTCGTGCTGCACAAATTCCTGGCCTTCCCGGTGGTGGATGACCAGGGGCGGATGGTCGGCGTGGTGGACGTGGGCCTGTTCACCGAGGAGGTGTTCGACCTCGCCGAGCGCGAGCAGATGGACGACATTTTCGAGACGATCGGCTTCCGGGTCAGCCAGGTTCGCGACGCCTCGCCGCTGCGGGCCTTCCGTTACCGCTTCCCCTGGCTGCTGGCCACCATCACCAGTGGGACCCTTTGCGCCCTGCTGGCCAGCGCTTACGAAGTCACCCTGGCCAAGAGCATCCTGCTCGCCTTCTTCCTGACCCTCGTGCTGGCCCTGGGCGAAAGCGTGGGCACGCAGTCCATGACCGTGACCATCCAGGCGCTCCGGGCGGTGCGCCCCACCTGGCGCTGGTTCTTTGGCGCGCTCCGGCGCGAAGCCGGCACGGCCTTGCTGCTGGGCTCGGGCAGCGGCCTGCTGGTGGGCTTGATCGTGTGGGTCTGGCGGGGCGCGCCGCTGGCCGCCGGCGTGATCGGCGGCAGCATTCTCCTTTCGCTCTGCGGCGCCTGCGCCTTCGGACTGTGCGTCCCCGCCCTCCTCCACCGCCTCAATCTCGATCCCAAGATCGCCGCCGGCCCGGTGACGCTCGCGCTGACCGACCTCGTCACCCTCCTGTTCTACTTCAACATGGCGCGGTGGTTTCTCTGATTCGGTCGCATGAAGCCCGGGCTCCCCATCGCGCCGCCCCGCCCTCCCCGCCGCAATCGCGGCGCAGTCCTTGCGTGGCTGACGCTCGCGGCGGGCGCCCTTGCGGCCTCGGGGCAGGCGACGGCTCTCAAGCCCGACGAACGCGTGGTGTTCTATCCCGTCCCGGCCTGGCGCGTCCCGGGCGGCTGGGAGACCGAACTGCGCGGCTGCGCCTACGAACTGGAGAGCCGCCGGCTGACCAGTCCCCTGCTCCGCCGCGCACTCGGGATCGATGACGACGAACTCAGCCCCGAACAGCGGGCGCTCTACCACGAGCGCTCGCGGTTGTTCCTGGTGGACCATGAGTCCGGATGCGTCGTCACCGTCAAACTGGGCGGCGCCGAGCATCGGGTGGGGCCTTCGGCCGGCGACGGAGTTCTGACCAAACTCGTCCGAGTTTCGATGCAGGATGCCGCTTCCGCCGCCTTGCCAGGTGGCCGGCTGCGCCTCGTGGTCGGTTCCGGGACTGGCGCGCCGGTCTCGACTGCCGAGGCCCATCTCCTGCCCGAAACCGGCCTGTCGGTCGTCTCGGACATCGATGACACGATCAAGATCAGCCAGGTGCGCGAGCGCCAGGAACTGCTGCGCAACACCTTCTGCCGGCCTTTCCAGCCCGTGCCCGGAATGCGCGAACTCTACCGGGGCTGGGCGGCCACAAACGGGGCGCGTTTTCACTACGTCTCGGCCAGCCCCTGGCAGCTCTACCCAGTCCTGGCCGGGTTTGTGGCCAGCAACGGCTTCCCGGCCGGAACTTTCCATCTCAAGAACGTCCGGCTCGCAGACGACTCGCTCCTGAAGTTCTTTGGCTCGCCGGAGGAATACAAGCGGGGCGTCATCGAGCCGCTGCTCGACCGCTTCCCGCGCCGGCGCTTCGTGCTGGTGGGCGACTCGGGCGAGCGCGATCCGGAGATCTACGCGGCGCTGGCCCGACGGCATCCCAACCAAATCGCGGCCATCTTCATCCGCGACGTCACCGGCGAACCGGCCGGCGCCAGCCGATACCAGGCCGCGTTCGCGGGAGCGCCCGCCAGCCTCTGGCGCGTGTTTCGGGAGCCGGCGGAGTGCCGGTTGCCCAAGTGACCCTCCTGCGGGACGCCCTGCCCGGAAACACCCTGCGCGGAGGCCCCCCCGGGGGATTTCTCCCCGGACGGTGTAAGCATTGAGGACCGCCGGCTTCCGAGGGAGACGCAACTCTTTGGGCCGGGCGGTGTTGTCTGATAACGATCAGTGATATTGATAATAATGAACTTCTCTTGACAGAACGCCGGAGTGACCCGAGATTTTCCGAACTTGTATTCTATGAACATGAATCTGAACCGAATTCGTTTGTCTGTGGTTTTGGCCGGCGTGGCGGGCCTGTTTGCGACCGCCGCCAGGGCCGAGTTCACCGGTTGGAACCAGGTCACCCTGGCCCAGGCCAAGACACTTGCGACGAACCAGAACAAGCTCATCTTCCTCCTGGCCGGCCGGGGCGCTTGCGCGAACTGCTCGCTGGTGAAATACACGGTGTGCGACTCCACCAACCCCCCGGTCCGGGATTTCATCAGCCAGGCCTTTGTGCCCTGGTATGTCGATATCGACCAGAACACCGAATTCGAGCGCTACGAGACGGGGCTCACCTTTCCTTACTCTCTTCCGCTGCTGGTCTTTATCGATCCGGCCAAATCCGACAAGTTCTTGTTCCGCCTGGTGGGCCCGCTGAGTTCGGGTTCCCTTTACTATTACATGCAATTGGTAGCCACTCGCTATGGCCCGATGGTGACCAACCTGATGCCAAACCAGAAGATCAGCGACCCGGGCTATGCGGTTTCCGGGGTGACGTGGTCGCACATGAACGCCACCGGCGTCTGGTGCCGCGTGGGCGGCGGCGCCTGGGTGCAAGCCAGCAGCGCGGCCAACTGGCAGATGCCCCTGAGCAGCCTTGGATCCCTGGTGAATCGGGCCACAAACATCTTCTACACCTATGCCAAGACGAAAGACGGCAAGGCCACCGTGACCAACAGCGTGGCGTTTGTCTATGACACCACCGTTCAGGTCGGCCCCACGATCATGGACCAGCCCG